>NZ_NPFP01000042.1:0-148293 GCF_002259145.1 Rhodococcus sp. 15-2388-1-1a
GCCGCGGTAGCGCAGTGCGCCACCGTCCTTGTCGGGTTCGGCGATGTCGGAGGTGAACGCGACGACACCTTCGAGACCGGAGACGAAATCCTCGGGAACCTTCGAGTTCGACTCGGCGATCGTGGCAGTCATGGTTGTCTCGTTTCGTGAAGGGTGATCGTTCCGGGCGGGTTTTCAGGCTGAGGCAGTAGCCGCGAAACCGATTCGGTTGAAACGCTTTTCCCGGGCGATCATCCGCATCGATGGATCCTGGGCAATCAGGTCGGCGAGCTCACGGTGCAGCACCGCACCCACTCGATCGCAGAACTGTTGCGATTCGTCTGCCGCGTCGGGCAATTCGGGAATGATGATGTCGACAACGCCGGCGCGGTAGAGATCGAGGGAGCGCACTCCCTGCTTGGTGGCCATCTCGGCGGCGTGAGTCGTATCGCGATGCACGATGGCCGACGCACCCTCGGGCGGTAACGGAGACAACCACGCATGCTGAGCCGCGAGAACGCGGTCCGCGGGCACCAGAGCGAGCGCGCCGCCGCCGGTCCCTTGCCCCAACAACAGTGACAGCGTCGGGGTTTCGAGGTCGACCATGTCTGCGATGCACCGCGCGATCTCGCCGGCCAGGCCACCCTCCTCGGCCTCCTTCGACAGCGCGGCACCAGCGGTATCGATGACGGTGACGAGTGGCAGCTTCAGATCTTGTGCCAAACGCATTCCGCGTCGGGCCTCGCGTAGCGCTGCGGGGCCGAGCGGGGTCTTGGTCGTCTGACCGCGTCGGTCCTGACCGAGCAGAACACAGGGCATGGCGCCGAATCGAACGAGCGCAAGAATCAGTCCCGGATCGGACTCGCCCTGACCGGTTCCGTTGAGCGGCAACACGTCTGCTGCGGTACTGAACAGCAACTCGCGGACGCCGGGACGGTCGCTCCTACGTGAGGCCAGGATCGACGTCCACGCGGGCACGTCTTCGATCTTCCACTCCAGCGCTTCGACGGTGCGTGGCCGGCACGACGGGATGTCGGTCATGATGCGCAGCGCCCGATCGACGATCTCGCCGAGCTGCTCGGGCGGGCGGATGGCGTCGATGAGCCCGTGGGCCTGGAGGTTCTCCGACGTCTGTACGCCCGTGGGGAACTTCGCGTCGTACAGCGCCTCGTAGACGCGGGGGCCGAGGAACCCGACGAGGGCACCTGGCTCGGCGACGGTGACGTGGCCGAGCGATCCCCAGGACGCGAAGACTCCGCCGGTGGTGGGGTGGCGCAGGTAGACGATGTACGGCAGGTTCGCCGCCTTGTGTGCGGTGATCGCCGCGGTGATCTTGACCATCTGCAGGAACGCGACGGTGCCCTCCTGCATGCGGGTTCCGCCGGAGGTCGGCAGCGCCAGCAGCGGCAGCCGCTCGTCGGTCGACCGGTGCACCGCGTTGACCAGCCGCTCGCCCGCCGCAACACCGATCGAGCCGGCCAGGAAGGCGAACTCCCCGAGCAGAATGGCCACCTTGCGGCCGCGGATGGTGGCGGAGCCGGTGAGTACGGACTCGTCCAATCCGGTCTTCTCGCGGGCCGCGGCGAGTTCGCTCGCGTACTCGTCGTCGACGACGTAGTCCGCGGTCGGGGTATCCCAGGAATCGAAACTGTCGGCATCGATGACGAGATCGAGAAGTTCGAGGGCGGTCATTCTGGTCATCGGATCGCTTCTTTCAGCCAGTCGCGGACGAGTTCGTCGTCGGCACCCAGTACCGGCGGTGCCAGGTGATTGGTTTCGGTGACCTCGGTGCCGTCGGATTCGAAGAATCGCAGGGGCGGCCCGGGAAGAGTGACCTTGCCGAGCGTCGCATGCTCGACGTCGACGAGAAGGCCCTGGGACTTGGTCTGCTCCCACTCGTAGACCTCTTGGATATTGCGCACTTTTCCTGCGGGAACACCGATTTCGTCGAGGAGGGTCAGCAGCGGCTCGGTCTCGTAGGTGCGGAAGATCTTCGAGACGAGTTCGATGACGTCGTCGCGACTGTCCACGCGCTGGGGGTTGGTGGCCATGCCCTCGAGGTCGGGGTCGATACCGAAGCCCTCACAGAACCGGTGCCACAGTCCCTCGCTACCGACCGAGATCTGCACGGCACCATCCGAGGTCGGGAACAGGCCGTACGGGCAGATCGACGGATGGTGGTTGCCCTGAGCCTTACCGATCTCGCCGGCGACCGTCCATTTGGTGCCCTGGAATGCATGCACTCCGACGACGCTGGCGAGCAACGACGTGCGCACCACCTTGCCACGGCCGGTGCGGTCCCGCTCGCGCAGAGCGGCGAGAACCCCGAAGGCTCCGTACATTCCGGCGAGCAGGTCTGCGATGGGAACGCCGACACGCTGGACGTCGTCGGGGCTCGAGCCGGTGAACGACATCAGCCCGGCCTCACCCTGGGCGATCTGGTCGTATCCGGAGCGGCCGCCCTCGGGGCCGTCGTGGCCGAACCCACTGATCGACAGCACCACTGTGCGCGGGTTGATCTCGGCGATCCGCTCGGGCGAGAAGCCGAGTCGGTCGAGAACACCGGTGCGGAAGTTCTCGAGCAGGACGTCCGCTCGTTCGATCATGTGCTCCAACGCTTCTCGGCCCTCGTCGGTCTTCAGGTCGAGTGCGATGGACCGCTTGTTGCGGTTGGCCGAGAGGAAATACGTCGACTCACGCTCGGCGTCACGCGGAGTGACGAAGGGAGGACCCCAGACTCGGGTGTCGTCGCCGCCCTTGGGGGTCTCGACCTTGATGATGTCTGCGCCGAGGTCGCCGAGCATCATCGCCGCGTGCGGGCCGGCCAGGGCGCGGGTCAGATCGACCACCACGGTGCCTTCGAGCGGTCCGGTTCTGCCTGTCGTGTTGAGGGGCATCGAAGTGATCCTTTGCGTCGAAGCGGGGTGGGAGCTGAACCCTGGAGGATTGGATTATTGGGCCAGTGGCCTATCCAATTCAATTGGACCAGCGATCCGAAGAGAAGTCAAGTACCGATTTGAGTGCCTTTACCCAGCTCAGACGCGTGATGGCGGCACGTCGAACACACGTGCCGCCATCATCGAGCGCCTGCTTCGGGCTGCGATACCGCTACAGCCAGCCGGGTACGACCAGCAATCCCCAGGCAATCAGCGGGCCGATGATCACGACCAGGGCGCTGTATTTGAGGATCTGCTTGTAGAAGACATCACGGTCGATGTCCTGAGCATTGGCGAGCACCAGGGCTCCGTTGGTGGAGAACGGGCTGACGTCGACGATGGTCGATGCGATGGACAGAGCCACGATGACTCCGATGGCTCCTACTTCACCGGCGAGCAGGAACGGAACGGCCAGCGGAATGGTGACGCCGAGGATCGCAGTGGAGGAGGCGAACGCCGAGACGATGGCTCCGATGTAGCAGAGCAGCAATGCCACGAGCAGTGGGATTCCGATTCCGGCAACCGCGTCGCCGACGTATTCGACGGTTCCTGCTTCCTGCAGCACCCCGACGAACGTGAGCACGCCACCGATGAGCAGCACCGTCGACCAGCTGATCTGGTTGATCGCGCCCTTCTGCGCCTTGGGCGATGCGAGAGCGAGGACCACGGCCACCGTCATCGCGATGAATCCGACGTCGAGATCGAGCACGAGGGCGAACAGCGCAAGCGAAGCCAGGCCGACGAGGGTGAGAATCTGATCGAAGGTGATGGCCTTGACCGCAGTGGCAAGAGGCGGTGCGTTCTCGACGGTGACCGTCTGACCGGACGGACGAGGCGTCGACGACCCGAAACCGCGCATGACCGTTCGCGAACCCGAACCACCGACTCCGCCGGTGTCACCGTCGGGACGCGTGCCGTCCTCGTCGTGCACACTGCGTCCGATGAGGGAGCGGCCACCGAGGAACATGAAGAGCGCTGCACCGATCGCGGCATTGAAGAGCATGCTGCCGAGGAAGAGCGTGAGCGGGCTGTTGACCAATCCTGCGTCGGCGGCGATGTTGTTGACCGTGACGCCGTAGATGCTGATGGGCGAGAATCCACCTGCCTGCGCGCCGTGGATGACCATCATGCCCATGAGCAGGGCGTTGATCTTGTAGCGCGCGGCGAAACCGAGGGCGATCGGGGCAACGATGGCCACCGCGGCAGGCCCGAGCGCACCGATCGAGGTCAGGACACCGGTGATACCGAACATCACCCAGGGGATGAGTGCCACCCGGCCTCCGACGAGTCGAACGGCTCCGCGGACCAGGAGGTCGACCGTGCCGTTGTTCTGCGCGATGGCGAACAGGTAGGTGATGCCGACGAGCGTGAGGAAGAGACTGCTCGGGAAGCCGGCAATGATGTCGTCGGCACCCATGCCCACGGCAAGTGTTCCGACGAAGAACGCCGCCACGAACCCCAACGCGCCCATGTTCACGGGGAACACGGTTGCGGCGAGGAACATGACGACGAGCGCAAGGATGGGGATCAACTCGGTCGACATCGAAGGTCTCCGGTCCGTCTCGAATAATCACTCGAGCGGTTGCCCGAGATCTTCAGTGGCTAATTGGACTGGCCACTGAGTCAATAGGGACTCAACCAGTGAAGTGGATCACTTGTCAAGACCCTATGTGTCCGCCGTTACCTTGACCTCGACGGCTAGGGTGAAGGCCCAGAGGAACAGAGAGCGAGTGACACAGTGGCTGAGCAAATTCGCCCCGTGACCCGACCGCGGCTGTACGAGGTCATCGTCGAACAGCTGTGCAAGCACATCGCCGACCGCGAAATGGACCCTGGCGATCGACTCCCGCCGGAGCGTGAGCTGGCCGGCCACCTCGGGGTCAGCCGAGCATCCCTGAGCCAGGCCCTCGTCGCCCTCGAAGTGCAGGGCATCCTGTCGGTCCGGCACGGCGACGGCGCAGTGCTCGTGCGACGACCCGTGGGAGACATGGCGATTCGCGCTCTGCGCGAGCACGCAGACCGACTACCCGAGGTGATCGAGGCCCGCGAGGCACTCGAGGTGAAACTCGCCGAACTGGCCGCGACGCGTCGCAGCGACGACGAAATGGCGGCGATCGACCACGCCGTATCCGTGATGGCCACCGAGATCACCGACGGCAATCGAGGCGACTCGGGCGACGAGTTGTTCCATCACGCGATCACCGAGGCGGCGCACTCACCGTTGCTCGCCAGGCTCATGGGGGAAATCGCCGGCCTCATTCGCGAGACGCGCATCGAGTCACTGTCGCAGTCCAATCGCCCTCAGGCCTCGCTCGAACATCATCGACGCATCGCCGAGGCCGTGCGCAGGCAGGATCCGGCCGAGGCCGGACGGGCGATGGCCGACCACATCCGACTCGTCTCGGACGTGGCGCTACTGCGCTCGGTCGACAGCTAGAGAACTCGAGAAGCGACCGCCCGCCGAGCTCGAAGGCAGGGACGAATTGGGGCCCGAATCCGTCCACAACTTCGAGTTGGGCAGGGTGGAGAGCATCATTGGTTGACATCCACCGCACCGTCGCGCCATCATTATTGGCACAGCGCCAATAAACCACAGTTGCGCTTCGAGCCAAGGACCCCCATGACTGCACTCGCAGACCGCACCAGTGACGACCTCGCCACCGAGCTCGCCGACGTGCGACAGCTCGCCCGAGGATTCTTCGAGAAAGAGGTCGCGCCGCACCGCGAGGAATTCGCGGCAGCCGGGCGCCCCAGCCGCGAGGTCTACCGAACCGCAGGCAGCCTCGGACTGCTGGGCATGTCGGTACCCGAGCAATACGGCGGAGGCGGCGGCGACTTCCGCCACGAGGCGGTGCTGTTCGAGGAGCAGGTGCGCTCCGGCGACTCGGCCATGCAGCTCGGCGTGCACAGCGGCATCGTTCCGCACTACCTCCTGGCCTACGCCTCCGAGGAGAAGAAGCAGCAGTGGCTGCCGAAGCTGTGCTCGGGAGAGTGGATCGGTGCCATCGCCATGACCGAACCGGGCACCGGCTCGGATCTGCAGGGCATCACCACCCGCGCGGTGCGTGACGGCGACGACTACGTCGTGACCGGCGGAAAGACGTTCATCTCCAACGGGGCTCACTGCGATCTGATCATCATCGCCGCCAAGACCGATCCGTCCGCGGGAGCCCGGGGACTGTCACTGCTCGTCGCCGAGGTCTCCGACGACACCGCAGGTTTCCACCGCGGACGCGTGCTGCACAAGATCGGCCAGAAGGGCCAGGACACAGCCGAACTCACCTTCGACGGGCTCCGCATCCCCGCAGCGAATATTCTCGGCGAAGCAGAGGGTCGCGGCTTCGCGCAGTTGATGCAGCAACTCCCCCAGGAACGCCTGATCTGCGGCATCGCCGCCGCCGCGATGATCGATGCCGCCGTCGCGCAGACCGTCGAATACACGAAGTCGCGCAGCGCTTTCGGCAAGACACTGTTCGATCTGCAGAACACCAAGTTCGAGCTCGCCGAATGTGCAACGATCGGCCGCGTCGTCCGCACCTTCGTCGACGACGCAATGGCACAGCACATCTCGGGCAGCCTCGACGTCACCACGGCAGCAATGGTCAAGTACTGGACCACCGACCGACAGTTCGAGGTGGTCGACCGTTGCCTGCAGCTCTTCGGCGGCTACGGCTACATGGAGGAATACCCCATCGCCCGCATGTTCGTCGACGGCCGCATCGCGCGCATCTACGCCGGTGCCAACGAAGTCATGAAAGACCTCATCTCCCGCTCCCTGTAGAACTCGGCAATCTTGTTGCCCCAGAAAGGCACCACCATGGAGGCGTTCCTCTACGACGCAGTGCGCAGCCCACGTGGCCGCGGTAAGAGCTCCGGCTCACTGCACACCATCAAACCGGTCGATCTGGCCGCGAACACGTTGTCCACGTTGCTCTCTCGACACTCGCAGCTCGATCCGGCCCTGATCGACGACGTCGTGCTCGGAGTCGTCACCCCCGTCGGCGATCAAGGCTGCGACATCGCCCGAACCGTTGCGATGGTTGCCGGCCTGCCGGACAGTGTCGCCGGCGTTCAGCTCAACCGCTTCTGCGGATCGGGATTGGAGGCCGTCAACACTGCGGCGCAACGTGTTCGGTCCGGATGGGATCAGCTCATCGTCGCCGGTGGCGTCGAATCGATGTCTCGTGTCCCACTCGGGGCGGACGGCGGCGCATGGCCGTGCGACCCGCTGACCAACTACGGCAGCTACTTCGTTCCGCAGGGAGTCAGTGCGGACCTCATCGCAACGATCGAAGGGTTCGACCGCGACGAGGTCGACGCCTTCGCAGTGCGCAGTCAGCAGCGCGCGGCGCACGCCTGGTCGATGGGCCACTTCGAGAAGTCGGTCATCCCGGTCTTCGACGCGAACGGCCGGCTGATGCTCGATCACGACGAGATCATGCGACCCGAGACGACCACGGCCGATCTCGCTGCCCTGAAGCCGTCGTTCGCCCGGATGGGCACGCTCGCCGGGTTCGACGCCGTCGCGATGCAGAAGTACACCGAGGTCGAGCGCATCGATCACGTCCACCACGCAGGCAACTCGTCCGGCATCGTCGACGGCACCGCGATGGTTCTGATCGGCTCCGAAGAAGCCGGTCGCGCAGGCGGATTGACTCCACGCGGACGCGTGGTGGCCGGTGTCGTCGCCGGATCGGACCCGACGCTGATGCTCACCGGTCCGGTTCCGGCCACGCACAAGGTGCTGGCCGCGGCGGGGCTCACTCTCGACGACATCGCGGTGTTCGAGGTCAACGAGGCATTCGCTTCGGTAGTGCTCAATTACGCGAAGAAGCTGGACATCGACCACGAGCGCATCAACGTCAACGGTGGCGCGATCGCGATGGGCCACCCACTGGGCGCAACGGGCGCGATGCTCACCGGAATGGCCCTCGACGAACTCGAGCGCCGGGGTGAGCGCTACGCACTGATCACGCTCTGCATCGGTGCCGGAATGGGCGTCGCCACCATCATCGAGCGCCTGTGACCATCACGAGAGAGAACAACGACCCGAGGACCTCGATGACCACTGCAACTGCTCTGCAGACTTCCACGATCACCGGCGAGATCGGCACCGACCGCGTACTCGTGCTGACGATCGACGACCCGACGCAGTCCACCAACACGATGAACACCGCGTTCGGCGAATCGCTCGGACAGACCGTCGACTGGCTCGAAGCCAACGTCGATGACTACGACGGCATCATCGTCACGTCGGGGAAGGATTCGTTCTTCTCCGGTGGCGACCTCGAACTGCTGCGCGACGCAGGACCCAACGACCACAAGGCCATCGCCGACGCCCTCGACTTCACCAAGGACAAGTTTCGCCGGCTCGAGACGCTGGGCAAGCCCGTGGTGACTGCGCTCGGCGGCACCGCACTCGGCGGCGGCTTCGAGATCGCGCTGGCGTGCCATCATCGAATCGCGCTGAGCAGAAACAATTCTCGATTCGGACTACCCGAGGTGACGCTCGGTCTACTACCCGGCACCGGCGGCGTCACCCGAACGGTTCGAATGTTCGGCATCGTCGAGGCTCTGACGCAGGTGGTGGGCCAGGGCCAGCGGTATCGGCCGGCGCAGGCCCTCGAACTCGGACTCGTCGACGAGGTCGTCGACACCCACGAGCAGATGATGGCGAACGCACGTGCCTGGATCGTCGCCAATCCCGACGCGCTACAGCCCTGGGACAGAAAAGGATTCAAGATTCCCGGCGGCACCGCAGCGTCACCCGCATTGGCTGCCCAGCTGCCTGCCTTCGCGGCAACGGTACGCAAGCAGGTCAAGGGTGCACCGATGCCCGCTCCGATCGCGGTGGTTGCTGCGGCCGTGGAAGGGTCGGTGCTCGACTTCGAGTCGGCATCGCTGGTGGAAACCCGGCATTGCACCTCGCTCGCCTGCGGAGCGGTCTCGGGCAATCTGATCCAATCGATGTTCTTCGATCTCGGATCGATCAACAAGGGTGGCTCTCGTCCGAGCGCCGAACCGCACCGGGTACCCGAGAAGGTGCTGGTGATCGGTGCGGGAATGATGGGTGCCGCCATCGCCTACGTCGTCGCCTCGGCCGGGGTTCCCGTTGTGCTGCGCGATGTCTCGATGGAGTCCGCCGAACGCGGTAAGGATTACGCGCGTTCGATTCTCGGCAAGGCCGTCGCGAAGGGACGCAAGACCCAGGCCGACGCCGATGCGGTGCTCGCGCTCATCACGCCCAGTTCCGACGCGGCCGATGCCGAGGGTTGCGATCTGGTCGTCGAGGCCGTGTTCGAGGATCCCGCCGTCAAGCAGAGTGCTTTCGAGGCGGTCGACAAGTATCTGACCGCCGACGCACTGCTGTGCTCGAACACCTCGACCCTGCCCATCACCGAACTGTCGGCGGGAGTCTCGCGCACCTCGGACTTCATCGGCACGCACTTCTTCTCCCCGGTGGACAAGATGCCGTTGGTGGAAATCGTTGTGGGAGAACACACCAGCGACTCCGCGCTGGCCCGCGCGTTCGACTTCGTTCGCTTGATCGGCAAGACTCCGATCGTCGTCGGAGACAGCCACGGTTTCTTCACCACCCGCGTCATCGGCCGGTTCATGGACGAGGCGATCTCGCTGGTCGCCGAGGGCGTGCATCCGGCCACCGTCGAACAGGCCGCTCTCCAGGCGGGCTACCCGTCCGGTGCGCTGGCCCTGATGGACGAGATTTCGTTGACTCTCTCTCGGCACATCCGCGAGGGCATGGCCGAGGCCGCGCGCGCCGACGGTCGACCGTGGATCGTCTCGAACTCGTACGCCCTGGTCGATCGCCTGGTCGACGAGTTCGACCGCCCCGGCCGCAAGGCCGGGCGTGGCTTCTACGAGTACGCCGAGGACGGCACCAAGGCCGGATTGTGGCCGGGTCTGGCGGAGCACTATCACCGCCCCGATCACGGAATTCCGTTCGAGGACATGATGGATCGCATGCTGGTCGCGCAGTCGCTCGACTCGATCGCGTGCCTCGACGAAGGTGTCCTGCGGACCGTCGCCGACGCGAACATCGGCTCCATCCTCGGCATCGGCTACCCCGCGTGGACCGGTGGTGTGCTGCAGTTCGTCAATCAGTTCGACGGCGGCCTCCAGGGATTCGTCGAGCGGGCCGACCGACTGCGGGCACGGTACGGCGATCGGTTCGTCGTACCGAGGTCACTGCGCTCACGCACCGAGCGGTACCTCTGACGACTGGCGGAGTCGGTTCGGTGCAATCATGACAACCATGCCGGCTGCAAGTACACCCAAGTGGAATCGACTGGAACCGGACGAGCGACGAACGCAGATTCTGGCGAGCGCTGTTCGCTTGTTCGGTGACAAGCCCTACGCCGAGGTGTCGATGTCGGACGTCGCTGCCTCGGCCGGCGTCGCCCGCGGGCTCATTCACCACTACATCGGCAGCAAACGAGATCTGTACCTCGAGAGCGTTCGCTTCCTGGTCACCGTGCCGCCGATCGAAGACGTGCATCTGCCCACGGGCTCGCTCGAGGAGCGGGCCCGTGGCAGTGTGCACTGGCTGGTGGGGGTGATCGAGACACACGGCGCGGCGTGGGTGTCGGTGGCGAGCGGATCGGGCGTCGACGAGCAGGTGGCGGGCATTCTCGACGAGGCCGACGATCTTGCTGCCGAACGCGTGCTCGACGCAACGGCATTCGAGGGCCGAGGCGGTGACCGGCGAGTTGCGACCTCTGCGGTCCGTGCGTTCGGCGGCATGGTCAAGGCGGCGGGCCGCGAATGGTTGGTGCGCGGCACTCTGACGCGCGAACAGGTCGAGATTCTGTTGACCGATGTGCTCGTCACCGTCCTCGGTACGGTGCGCTCCCTGGACGACGCCCGAGACCGTTAGCCAGACAATCCATTTCGCCGATCCATTCGAGTGGTAACCGCACATATCGCCTATTGACACAGTGCCAATAAGGTGGAACTGTGACGGTGTTCACCTCGGGCACCCTCGCCCCCTCTCGTACAAGGGACTCGCCATGTATCTCACTCAAGGCCTCCACCGCTCCGCGGCAACCACTCCGAACCGGGCAGCAACGGTGATCGGCGATCGCGTTCGTACCTTCGCCGAACAGATCGACAGAGTGGCAAGACTGGCGGCAGGCCTGCACTCCATCGGCGTCGAGTCCGGCGATCGAGTTGCGATGCTGGCGTTCAACAGCGACCGGTACTCGGAGTACCTGCTCGCGGTGCCGTGGGCCGACGCCGTGCTCAACCCCGTGAACATCCGGTGGTCGCCGGTGGAGGTCGCGTACGCCCTCAACGACTCCGACACCAAGGTCCTGCTGGTCGACGACACCTTCGGTGCCATGGTCCCGGCACTGCGCCCCGCATGCGCCGGCCTGCAGACCATCGTCTACTGCGGGGACGGGGCCACCCCCGAGGGCATGGTCTCGTACGAGGACCTGATCTCTTCCCACGATCCGATTCCCGACGCGCGACGCAGTGGCGACGCCCTTGCCGGCCTGTTCTACACCGGTGGCACCACCGGCTTCCCCAAGGGCGTCATGCTCTCGCACGCGAACCTCGTCACCTCAGGCCTGGGAACGGTGGCGACCGGGCAGCTGCTCGACGACGCATCGATCCTGCTCCATGCCGCACCGATGTTCCACCTCGCCGATCTGGCCGCATGGGTGGGTCAGGTCATGCTCGGCGGCACCCACGTCATGGTTCCGTTCTTCGAGCCGACCGCCGTCCTCGGCGCGATCGCGAAGCACGCCATCACCGATGTGCTGCTGGTACCGACGATGATTCAGCTTCTCGTCGACCACCCCACGTTGAGCGAGTTCGACACCTCCTCGCTGAGCCGCGTGCTGTACGGAGGATCCCCGATCTCCGCGGGCGTCCTCGAGCGCACCCTCGCCCGGCTCCCGCAGGCCCGCCTCACTCAGGCATACGGCATGACCGAGCTCGCACCCGTCGCGTCGCTGCTCTGGCCGGAACACCATGTGGGAGAACGCATCGGCTCGGCCGGTCGCGCGGCGCCACACTCGGAGATCCAGATTCTCGGCCCCGACGACGAGCAGTTGGCCACCGGAACCGTCGGCGAGATCTGTGTTCGCGGTGGACACGTGATGCTGGGCTACTGGAACAAGCCGGACGAGACCGCCGCGGCCGTTCGCGACGGTTGGATGCACACCGGCGATGTCGGCTACCTCGACGCCGACGGGTTCCTGTTCGTGGTCGATCGACTCAAGGACATGATCATCACCGGTGGCGAGAACGTCTACAGTGCCGAGGTCGAGAGCGCACTGAGCCTGCACCCCTCGGTGCTGGCCTGCGCCGTGATCGGTGTTCCCGACGGCGAATGGGGCGAGCGCGTCCACGCCTGTGTCGTACTGGCCGAGGGCACCTCGCCGAGTGTCGAAGAGCTTCGTGATCACACCCGCAGCTACGTTGCCGGATACAAGACTCCGCGCACCATCGAGTTCGTCACCGCACTGCCCATGAGCGGTGCGGGCAAGATCCTCAAGCGCGAACTGCGGGACGCGCACGTTGCGAAGGACGCGCTCGGAGCTTCCCTGTGACCAGCCAGGTCGAGGCACGAGCCACCTTCGATTCGATCTCACCGATCGACGACGGCCCGGTCGCCTCGTTCGCCGTCGATTCGGCCGACTCCGTCGCGCGAACGGTCGGCCTCGCGCGAAGGGCGCAGCGCACCTGGGCGGCACTGCCGCCGCGTACTCGCGCCCGGCACCTGCGGGCATGGCGACACGAAATCTGGACTCACCGCGCCGAATTCATCGATCTGATTCACCGCGAGAACGGCAAGCCCGCCGACGATGCACTGCTCGAGATAGTACTGACCCTCGAACACATCGCGTGGGCGGAAAGGCAAGCACCACGGCTCATGCGGTCACGCCGAGTCGACCCCGGGTTGTTGCTCGCGAACTACTCCGCTCACGTGGAGACGGTGGCGCTCGGTGTCGTGGGCGTCATCGGTCCGTGGAACTACCCGCTCTATGCACCCAACAGTGCGATCGGTTCGGCTCTGGCCGCAGGGAACTGCGTGGTGTTCAAGCCGAGCGAGTACACCCCCGCGGTGGCGGCCCGATACGTGCGCGCCTTCCACGAGGCCAATCCGTCTCTGCCACTGGGTATTCTGTCTCTGGTGACCGGGTACGGCGAGACCGGTGCCGCGCTGTGCCGCTCGGGTGTGGACAAGATCGCGTTCACGGGCTCGACCGGAACCGGCTCGAAGATCATGGCCACGTGCGCCGAGACACTCACACCGGTGGTCGTGGAATGCGGCGGCAAGGATCCGGTGATCATCGCGGCGGACGCCGACATTGCCGCAGCAGCCGAGGCGGTGGCCTGGGGTGCATTCACCAACAGCGGCCAGACGTGCGTCGGAGTCGAGCGGGTGTACGTCGAGCGCAGTGTCGCAGCACAATTCACCGGAGCGCTCGTGCAGCACGCACGTGCCATCGCGCCCGGTGGCGATGCGTCGGCCACCTACGGACCGATGACGATGCCCAGCCAGATCGACATCGTCCGACGCCACCTCGCCGACGCCGAGGCGGCCGGTGGCCGAGCACTGATCGGCGGACT
Source organism: Rhodococcus sp. 15-2388-1-1a (assembly GCF_002259145.1). Lineage (NCBI taxonomy): Bacteria > Bacillati > Actinomycetota > Actinomycetes > Mycobacteriales > Nocardiaceae > Rhodococcus > Rhodococcus sp. 15-2388-1-1a. Next base: position 13,515 of record NZ_NPFP01000042.1, read on the forward strand.
GTCCTCGATCGGCGAGCGATTCGTCGGACCCACCGTGTTGGTGGACACGCCCGAGAGCTGCTCGGCCGTCCGCGAGGAAACCTTCGGCCCCACGGTCACCGTCCGTGAGGTCGACAGCATCGACGAGGCGATCGAGCTGAGCAACGATCATCGGTACGCCCTCGGCGCATCGGTATTTTCCCGCACGCACGGCAAAGAGATTGCGGCGCAGCTGGTGTGCGGTCAGGTCACCGTCAACTCGGTGATCGCGTTCGCGGGAATGGGATCGGTTCCGATGGGCGGCGTCGGTGCCAGCGGCTTCGGTCGGGTACACGGAGACGAGGGGTTCGCAGAATTCTGCCGCACGCACAGCCGCGTCACGAAACTCTTCGACATCCCCGGATTCGAGTTGGTCACGCTCCAACGCCGACGGTGGGTCATGCCGCTGATCGACCGAGTACTGGGGCTGCGTCACCGCCGCTGAGCGATCAGCGCACCGATTTCACCTGCCATGTCACCGCTGCCCCGAGTGCGGCCAGTACCCCCACTGCCGCGAACAGTGCCGGGTACCCACCGACGGTGGAGAGGAACACGCTCGCGAGCAGCGGAGCCATGGCAGGTGGAACGATCGCCCCGATGTTCATCACACCGAGATCGGTCGCCCGACTGTCGGCGGACGGCAGAACCCCGGTCACCAGTGCCTGATCGACGGCCATGTACGCGCCGAATCCGCCGCCCAGCAACGCAGCCGAGACGAACGTCGCGTCCATCGTGGGATGTACCGCCAGGACGAAGCCGGCGACGGCCTGCATCGATGCCGCAACCGCCACGAAGATCTTTCGGCGACGCATCCGGTCCGACAACGGCCCGAAGGTGAACGTGCACACCACACAGGCGATCAAATAGACAACGGTGACCTCGAGCAGCGATGCCGTCGGATCAACGACTCGGAGGCCGTCGGTGAGGAAGAACAGCAAGTAGCAGGTGCCGAGCGAGTTGGCCACGTTGACCAGAAATCGACCGCCGAAGGCCCACGCGAAGTCGCGGTGACGCAACGAATCGAGCAGCAAGGCCACGATGCTGCGCAGGCTCAACAGCGCTGTCGATGAATCGGTTTCGCGATACGACAGCAGAAATGGCACCGCGCAGATCACCAAGGCGATCGCCACGGCGAGGTACCCGCCCAGTACCGACAGAGCGAGCGTGGACACCAGGGCCAGGCCCGCCACCACGCCCAGTGCCTGCGGCGCATAGATCGCGCTCGACACCGTTCCGCGCTGCTCGTCCGGCACGCGGTCGGCCACCACGGCCGTCAACCCTGCTGTTGCAGCACTCAATCCGAGCATCGCCACCGACCACGCCGTCCCGATTCCGAGGACGGTGTTCTGCAGACCCGTGACCACCAACGCACCGGCGAAGAACAGGACACCGCCGCCGAACCACACGCGCCGCCGCCCCAACCTGCTGCGCGTGCGATCGCACAGCGATCCGCACACAGGCAGACCGATCAGCAGCACCACGGCGGAGACCGCGTTGATCACGGCGAAGTCGAACACCTTCGATTGCGGATCGATCTCCTGCAATCGCTCGGGTAGAAGCAGCTGCAGTGGAACCAGATCGGCCATCCAATAGCCCAGCCACGCCACGGAGAACACGGCAATCCAGAGCGGGCGCACCCGGGTGGTCATCGGTCAGTCTCTTCGCACGGGTGCTGCTGTTCCGTATGCACGGCGCACCACCTCGTCGAGGGTCGCCGCCAGCTGCGCGTCGTCAAGGGTACGTGGGGTCCCCACCGACGCAGCGGAAAGATAGACCCCGCAGAGCCATTCGAGCAGCTCGATGTTCGACAGCGCGGCCCCGAGATCGTGACCGGTGGCGACCGAGCCGTGATGGGCCATGATCACCGCCGACCTCGAGCGCATCGCCGACACCACCGCATCGGCGAGCTCGGCCGTACCGAACGGCGCGAACGGCACCACCGGGACCCTGCCGCCGAGGGCCAGCTGCGCGTAGTGCACGGGCGGCAGTTCGTCCGCGACGAGCGAAAGCGCAACGGCCGCAGAAGAATGTGCATGCACCACCGCCCGAACCTCGGACGACGCGTAGATGCCGAGGTGCAGGCCCAGTTCCGAGGTCGGTTCGCACGCACCGGCGCGCACGACTGCGTCCAGACCGACGACCGTGACATCCTCGATCGTGGCGTCCGCCAACACCAGCCCGGTCGCCGTCACCGCCACCACATCACCCGCGCGTGCGCTGACATTGCCTGCCGTACCGAGAACCAGGCCCCGTCGGCCCAGGTGCCGGGCGGTCTGGGCGACGGACTGCCGTAGCTCGTCCACGTCGGTCGGCATCAGATGGTCCTGCAGGTACGTGCGAACTTCCGAACGAAATCGAGGTCGTAGGTGCCGAAGTCGGTTCCGAGGCCCTGCGCCACCTGCGCGGCGGTCGCATTGCCCAGTTCGGCCGACTCGACGACGCTCATACTCAGGGACAGGCCACGAACGAACCCGGCCGAGAACGCATCTCCACATCCGCTGGTGTCCACCACGTCCACGGAATACGCGGGGACCTCGACGGCTCCGTCGGTCGTGACGACGAGAGTGGGCGACGCCCCCGCGGTGGCCACCACGCAGGACGCTCCGAGCTCGAGCAGCCGACGACACCCGTCTTCGACAGTGCCGCAACCGGTCCAGCCGAGGACCTGCTCGTCGTTGGGCAGCAGGTAGTCGACATGGGGCAGCGCGGCGGCGAACGCACCGAGTCCTTCCGGAACGGACGGTGCCAGGCTGTCCACCGTGACGACGACGCCGTCCTCGTGCGCACGGCGTGCGATGTCGCATGCGGTGTCCGGTCCGAAGAACTCGGGCCCGCCGAGATGCAGGAAGTCGACGTTGTGAAACATGTTCCACGGAACATGCTGAGCCAGATGACCGTTGGCTCCGATCACGTGCAGAGCAGGCCGAGATCCGTCCGGCCTGATCGGCAACACCGACGCCGAGGTCTGCACCCCGTCCAGGCGATGAACGAGGGAGACGTCCACTCCGTCGTCGGCGAGGAGCTGCAGTAGAAACGCACCTGCCGAATCACCGCCGACGACTCCCGCGGTGTGGACCGCGGCCCCCAGTCGGGACAGCACCAGCGCCGTTCCCGCGGCTGTGCCCGCGGCCGACATCGCGATCTGCTCCGCCAGGACCGCCGCCTGACCGTCGGGAATCTCGGTCACCGGCCGCACCAGAGTGTCGAGTATGTGCACCCCGAGGGTGAGGACTTCCGCCGGTTCTCTCATCGGATCGTCGCGGTTCGCTCGGAGAGGATCAGCGCCTCCAGGTTGCACATCGAGACGTCGAATCGTGCGGACATCCCGGCGGTCGCAATGGGCCGTACAAGACGTCCCAGCCAGCGCGGGGAGACGTCGAACCAGAACTCGAAGGTCATCGCGGTGGAGGTCCCACCGCTCAGCGGCGCGAAGCGAAAGACGTTCGCCACGTTGGTGAGTGGCGCAAATCCCTGGCCCGAATCGATTCGCAGGCGGTTCGGTTCCAGATGCCGCACGGTCCACGTGGCGTGAGTGGTGAAGCGTCCGAGCGCCGCCACTTCCTCTGTGTACACACCACCTGATCGTGCGGTGCCGTGATGAGCGGTGACGGCTCGGACGTCGGACACCCATTCCGCGTAGCGGCCGGTGTCACCGGTCAGTGCCCAGACCTCTTCCGGACTGACCGAGAGTGTGCGATGAGCCGAGACTACGAAGCGTTGTTCCACGAGAGTTCTCCTTCGGTCGAAAGTATTTCTGCTGCTGCTTTTTCACCCGATCGCACGGCGCCGTCCATGTATCCGTTCCAATAGTCGGAGTGCTCGGCACCGGCCCATCGCACTCGTCCGAACGGAACGTCGCGCCACCGTCCGAGCCCGGTCAACACTCCGGGGGTCAACACCGCGGTCGGCCCGCCGCGCGTCCACTGTTCGTCGGTCCAGTCCAGTTCGATCCACTCCGTCGGTTCGAGTGCGCGCGGACCCACCACCGAGGCGAAGGCACGCAGCACCTCACCGCGGCGCTCGGATTCGTTGCCCTCGGACCAGTTTCGGCCACCTCGATGGCGCGCGCCCCAGGTGCCGACGAATCCCATCAGCACTCCGTGGCTTCCGTCGGGAGGTGAGTTGTCGAACATCGAGGACACCGGTACGTCGCTGTCGCGAAAGAGTGCCTGACCGGAGAGCCCGCTCGTGCGCCAGAACGGTTCGGGATACACGGCCTCACACTTGGCCAATCCGCCGAAGTTCATCCGCTGGAACAGTGCTTCCTGAGGCGCGGGCAGCGCAGGGCTCCAGTCGATTCGGGCGGCCAGGACGGGCGGGATCGCCACGACCACCGATCGGGCCACCCACGATTCGGTATCGCTGTGCACCACCACGCGATCCGGATACTGCTCCACGCGGCGCACGGGGGTCTCGAGGCGGACCGAATCACCGAGTCGCGACGCCATTTCGATGCAGATCGCCTGTGAGCCTCCGAGGAATCGCCACTGCTGCGCTCCACCGGCGACACTCATCAACCGGTCGACGGTGCCGGGGGTGTACTCGTTGCCCGCCCCGGCGATGTACGCGAGGCCGAAGAGCGCCGACACGTCGGCGGATGTGCCACCGAACACCGAACCGAGCAGGATGTCGAGCAGTTCCACGCCGCCGTCGGTGGCCGAGTGCCTCCGAGCCCAGGTTGCGAGAGTCTGGGTGTCCCATTCGGTCGCACGCGGTGCCGACCACGGTCTGCTCACGGGGATCTGCCCGGCGGCCCGATCGATTCGCGCCACCAGCATCCCGACGTCAGGAAGTGCCGCCAAGTCCGGCGGCACCCCGCCGTCGAAGCGTCGGGCGCGTCCGTTCTTGACGTAGATGCTCGATCCGATGTCGTACGCGGGGAACGTCCCGACACCCACCGACGCGGCCAGGCGGAGGATGTGGTCCTGCGTCGGACCGACGAACTGTCCGCCGGTCTCGACCACCGCGTTCTCACCGAGTGTGTGATTGACCGTCCGCCCGCCCACCCGGTCTCTGGCCTCGAGGACCTGGACGGTCAGTCCTGCGGCCGTCAGTTCCCTGGCGGCGGTCAGACCCGCGAGTCCTGCGCCGACGACCACTACGTCCACACGCGAGGCTTCCGGAATGTCGGTCATGGGTGCTCCTTTTCAGGGCTGTTCGATGTAGCGGCGACAGTAGCTCAATATTGGCCACTAGGCCAGGATTGGCCGAGATCGCCTGTTGAAGAGCACTGCGATGGGGGTATACGACCGCGCCCCGGCTACGTTGTATCGATGACCGAAGAGCGCCGAAAGACTCGATACGCACGTGGCCAGGAGCGCCGCGACGCGCTGGTCGACGCTGCCATCGGCGTGATCGGAACGCGTGGACTCGAACGTGTCTCGTTTCGGTCCGTGGCCGACGCCGCCGGCTTTCCGCCGTCGACCACCAGCTATTTCTTCGGCTCGGTCGGCGAACTCATCGACGCCGCGATCACTCGAATCGCCGAGAACGTGACAGCGAAAGTGACGGCTCTACTCGACGTCGCGCACACCGGCGGGCTCACTCGCGACGATCTCGCCGACGCGATCATGGACCTCGTCTCGCTGCTGTCCTCTCCCGAGGACGACGACTCCCTCGTCCAGTTCGAGGCATACCTCGCCGTGCGTAGACGACCCGAGCTGGCGGATTCGGTGCACCGAATCATGCGGATGATCGAGGAGGCAGCCGAGGCGGCTCTGGGGGCATTCGGTATCGCGGAACCACATCTACCGGCTCGGCATTTCCTGGCCCTGATCGACGGCTACACCCTGCACGAGATCGCCAGACCGACACCGGGTGGCAATCGAACGGCGTTGCGTGACGCACTGTTTCGGGTTCTCGACTCGTACGATCGGGCACCCTGATTCCAGTCCGCGTTGCTACGGATGAATGTCGAACACCAAAATCGCGACACGCTCGTCTACACAAGACATAAACCAGCTATTCCTGAGCTATCGACAGCTTCGACACGATGCGGGTACCTGGATCCAGCACGGAACACCCGACGGCACGACGGTCTCGGCATGGAGAGTGGCCCCGTGCCCATTCCGTGACCATGACCTCCATCACACCCGCTTTCCACGACGTTTACGCAGGTGAGCAGACCGATCGGCCCGCGTCGATGGCGGACGAACAGCCTCCCGTCCTCTGCCGCGATGCCGGCGGGCATCCACGGCGTCGACGCGAACGCGGGAATGGTGATGTAACGTCCGGTCACACCAGCATCAGTTACTATTCAGCTAACTACTTGAAGTCGGAGGGGACATCAGCGCTATCGATGTCCCGGTTTCACCTCACCGGCCTCCAACCTCCCATTCACGTACTCAGTCAGGAGAATCCCATGACCGATACCCACCGCGTCACCGCAAGCTCCGTCGCCTTCCGCCGCTTCCGGCCGGTTGCAGCCGGTGCCGTGATCGCAGCAGCCACGATCGCAGGAGTCGGTGCGCTCGGGGCCGGCACCGCCGGGGCGGCGACACCGATCGTCGACACCGACGCGGGTTATGCAGGAATCGTGCTCGACCGTGCCGAAACCCGACTCGCCGCCGAGACCAATGCCGGTGTGTTGATCAACCTCGCGCTCGGCGATTCCTGGACGGTCACCCTCCCCGACGATTCGATCTGGTACACCGGCGGATGGACACCGGTCACCGGAGATCAACTCTTCGACGAAGCCGCCGCCCGAAACGGTCAGGTCGCCCTCTACCTCACCGACCCCGCTCAGTATCAGAACCTGCTGTGGGTGATCTCCGGCTGGTGAATGCCGGACCGCGCAGACACTGCCGCCCAACAGAACCCGGCGCTGCACCCCGTCGTCGACGCCTCGCCGGTCGAACAGTCGGATTCGGTGCGTGCCCGCCGCGTTCATCGGTACTTCGGAAAGAGACAAACCCATGTACACCGTGCTCGTACCCGGCTTCATCGTGTCCGTGACCGTGCTCGCCCTTGCCATCCCCGCACTCATCGTTGTCGAGACACTCGACGCCATCGCGACCTGCCGACGCAGTGCACCCGCGCCGGCACGGTGAGTTTCCACGGCTCTCGGCTCGGGCCGGGGCATGCATCGATCGCAGCGATCAGGCAACCTTCCTTGCTCTTGAGCTGCGCCCGAGGTGCTCGATCCTGTTCGATGCGTCCGCCTCGAGGGTGCGCGCGGGAGCGGACCGCTGCCCCGCAGGTGTCGGCGGTCGACAGCCGACTCGATGCTCGGCGGCGTCGACCCGCTTGCGCGGCCTGCACCTCGGTCCGCGGGGCGGGCACGAATGCGTCACACACCGTTTCGGGCCGTGCTCCGTGCACGCGGACGCGGGTGCTGTCTGATTCAATACCGACATGACTGCAACACGAAGTAACACACAAATCAGTCACAAAGTTGGTGACACAGTCCGAATTCGACGCGACGCCGGTATCAGCGAAGGAAAGCTCGTCGAGGACTTCGCGGACTCACTGATGTCCGATGCGGATCTCGGGCGAGATTGGGCGCAACCACGCCGGTGGGCTGTCGCACTCGCTACGGGTGTGCTCGTATTCGTGGACGACAGCGATCTTCTCGAGGGCGACGCCGTCGATACACCGTGACATGGATGGCCGCGAATGAGCCGGAAGGTGCTCTGGGTGACTTCGCGTCGAATCAGGAGCCGCGGTGGCTATCGCCCACGAGCAACGGCACGATGTTGCGGTGCGCGAACGCGAGCAGATCGTCGTAGGTATCGAGCGGAGCGGCGGCCGACGGCGTCAACAGGATCGAATGAACTACGCGCACAACAATTTCCGGCGCATCCGGTACGGCAAACGTGTCGGATTCCAGTTCGCCCCTTGCGATGTGCGCGGCGGCGTTGATCGCGGGCGCGAGCAAGGCCGATGCATTCGTGGTCAATTGCTCGAGCACCAACGAACTTTCGGAATCGAACATCTTCAGCAGCACGGGGTTCGTCCGCACCGAGTCGATGGTCGTCGCGAATCCGTGCGCGGCCCGATCGGCTCGTGACGCCTGCTGCGAGGCAGCTGCCGCCACCGCCACGAACAGTCGCGACGACTCCCGCGCCATGACGGCCCGCACCAGGTCGTCCTTGGACCCGATCCGACGATAGACGGTCACTCGATTGATTCTGGCGCGCTTGGCGACGTCACCGATGGTGGTTCGAGGGATTCCGACCTCACCGAACAGCTCCAAGGCGGCATCGAGAATCGGCCCGTCGTCACCATCTGGATGCATCGTTCGATCCTATCGGTCGTCCGGCCAGTGTTATGCAACATTGCAACACAAGTTGTTGCTATGTAGCATCCGTGTCAGCAGCATCACCATCTCGGAGAAACGGAGTTGCGAATGTCTCGGAACAAGGCGGTCGACTCGAACGAGCAGTACACGGACGAGTCCTACGCGATAGTGGCGCGTGCGGTGACATTCGACTGGTCCGGCGTTCCACTCCAGTACATCCCCCACGGGTGGTACGCCACCCACTTCTGGAACGTGATGCACCTGGTCCTGCCCGAGGGAGAACGAGCGATGGCGGACGTGTTCGCCCAGGCGCTGCCGTTCATCGACGACCGTCGACTGCACGAGGAGGTCGTGGGATTCGTGGGCCAGGAAGCAACGCACGCGTCCTCCCACGAGAGCTTCCGCAACTACCTCGTCGCACACGGAGTGGACATCGAACCGATCCTGCAGCGCATTCGCTTCGCCGTGGGTGTGGTGTTCGGCGACCACGGCCTCACCGGCCGCGCCGGCAAAGCCTGGCTGGACGAACGCCTCGGAATTTATGCTGCAGCAGAGCATTTCACCGCCGTGGTAGGCGAGTGGCTGCTCGACAACACGGAATTCGACCGCATCGGCGTCGACCCCACGATGCTGGATCTGCTGCGCTGGCACGGCGCGGAAGAGCTCGAGCACCGCAACGTGGCATTCGACGCGTTCCAATACGTCGACGGTGGCGGATTCCGCCGTGCCCGAACGGCAGTCGTCGCCAGTGCCGGATTGGCCGTGCTGTGGTTCAGCACCGCCGCGTACCTGTACAAGAACTCGGTTGCCACGCCGCGCACCGGACGACGCCGAATGCGCACCCCCTGGCCCCTCGCCTTCGCACGCGCGTCACGCAAGAATCTCATTCCCGGTCTGTCGTTCCTGTTCGTACAGCTCGCCCTCTACATCCGTCCGGGCTTCCACCCCTCGAAGATGGGCGACATCGACAAAGCAGTGCAGTACCTCGCCATCTCCCCCGCAGCCCTGGCGGCCCAGCAATGACAGACACGACCGTGGTGACCACTCCCACCCACAGTCATCTGGGCGAGGTCACCGTGACCGCGCCCGGACTCGGACTGCGGGCCGTCGGTGCCGCGTCCCGCATCTACGCCAAACTCGTCACCGATTCGTCGATCGTGACGGCCCTGTCCCCCGCGCGGCCCCGGCGAAGCGTCGGATACGAATTCGAGACCGTCGTCGACGACACGATCGACGAGGCCGAGGACGTTCTCTCACTGTTGTTGTCTCGCAGAGACGGTGCACCGCTTCCGACGTGGCTGCCCGGAGCGCACATCGACGTCACCACCCCGTCCGGCTCGGTGCGGCAGTACTCGCTCGCCGGTCGCCCCGGCGCAGGTGATCGCTACCGCATCAGCGTCCGCAAGATCCCCGGCGGCACGGCGTCCACCGAGATTCACACCCTCACCCGCGGCGATGTCCTACGAGTTCGCGGACCCCGCAACGCCTTTCCGATGGCCGAGGCCGAGCACTACCTCTTCGTGGCAGCCGGAATCGGCATCACACCCATCCGGGCGATGATCGAACGCGCCGTTCAGGACGGGGCGCGGTGGACGCTGTACTACCACGGTCGGTCTCGGGCAAGTCTGCCGTTCGTCGCCGTGCTGCAGCAGTTGGCACTGACCTCGCGTGGCCAGGTGATCGTCAAGACCGACGATGTCGACGGATTTCCGATTCCGGCGGACATCGTCGATCTCGGGATGGGCAACTCCGCGATGTACGTCTGTGGGCCCGCGGCACTGTCGAGCAGGCTTCGCGCCGAGGCCCTCTCGAGTACCGCCGTTCGTGAGTTCCACACCGAATTGTTCGCGCCCGCACCGGTGGTCGACGGCACGCCGTTCGTCTTGCGGCTCGACCGTTCCGGCGAGACCGTCGAGGTCGGTGCCCAGGAGACCGCTCTCGACGCCCTCCGTCGGTCGAGGCCGGACCAGCCCTATTCCTGCCGCCAGGGCTTCTGCGGAGCGTGCGTGGTCGGTCTCGTCGGCGGACTCGTCGATCACCGCGACCGCGTTCTCGATGCCTCCGAACGCGAGAAGTCGCTCACCCTGTGCGTCTCGCGTGGTGCCGTCGACGGCGAAGTCGTCGTCCTCGATCTGTAGAAGGAGCTCGAACTCTCATGACTGCAACACAATCCGGCACGGTTATGCCGCAGATCGACGTCGCTATCATCGGCGCGGGTTTCGGCGGTCTCGGTGCCGCAATCCGACTCGAGCAGGAAGGACGCGGCGACTTTCTGATCTTCGAGCGCGACACCGCCGTCGGTGGAACGTGGCACGTGAACACCTATCCCGGTGCGCAGTGCGACATCCCGTCCGCGCTGTATTCGTTCTCGTTCGCACCCAACCCGGACTGGACGCGGTTGTACCCGCTGCAGCCCGAGATCGAGGCGTACCTCAACGACTGCACCGACAAGTTCGGAATCCGGGATCGCATCCGCTTCGGTCACGAGGTACTGGACGCAACCTGGAACGACGAGCAGGCCCGATGGGTGGTGCGGACGAGTGCAGGAACGTGGTCGGCGCGCATCCTCATCGGAGCTCTCGGTCCGTTCAGCGAGCCGGCCACGCCCGAGATCGACGGCCTGGAATCGTTCTCGGGCAGTGTGTTCCACTCGGCGAAGTGGAACCACGAGCACTCCGCCGAGGGGCGACGCATCGCCGTCATCGGCACCGGAGCATCTGCGGTGCAGTTCGTTCCGCGTCTGGCCCCCGAGGCCGCACACCTGACGCTGTTCCAGCGGACACCGACATGGATTCTTCCGCACCCCGACCGGCCGATCTCCGAATCCGGCAGATCCGTGCTCAGGAAGTACCCCCTGGCCCAGCGCGCCATGCGCCGCGTGTTCGATCTGTTCCAGGAAGCGTTGGTCCCCGGACTCATCGGCCATCGCTCGTTGCTGGCACCGCTCACGGCCATGGGACGTGCCCACCTGCGTCGCCAGGTGAAGGATCCTGTTCTTCGCGAGAAACTCACGCCCGGTTACGAATTCGGTTGCAAGCGACCTACCTTCTCGAACAAGTTCTATCCCGCACTGTGCCGAGAGAACGTCACCGTGGAGACCACCGGCATCGCTCGGATCGTGCCCGAGGGCATCGTCACCACCGACGGGACCGTGCACGAGGTGGACGCGATCGTCCTCGGGACGGGATTCACCGTCTCGGGCCACACCGGCTTCAGGCGCATCGTCGGCCGCGACGGAAAGTCGTTGGCAGACAGGTGGCCCGACGGCGAGATGTCGTCGTACCGGGGTACCACGGTGCACGGCTTCCCGAACTTCTTCATGCTGCTCGGCCCCAACTCGGTGGTGTACACCTCACAGGTGGTCACCATCGAGGCGCAGGTGAACTACATTCTCGCGGCGTTGCGCGCCATGGACTCCAACGCGATCACCGCGCTCGAAGTGAGCATGCGTGCGCAGTCGACGTTCGCCGAACACACCGACCGCAAGCTCGCGGGTTCGGTGTGGAACTCGGGCGGGTGCAAAAGCTACTACCTGAGCCCGTCGGGCCGAAACGTGACGTACTGGCCCGGGTCGGTGCGTGACTTCACTCAGCGGATGGCCACGATCGAACTCGGCCACTACCACTGGCGCAGTGCAGATGTGCGTCCCGATACCGAACTCGTGACGTCCGAGGACCTTGCATGAAGAACCGTATGGAACTGGCCGGAAAAGTGGCGTTGGTGACCGGTGGAGCGCGTGGAATCGGAGCCGCAACGGTCGCGGAATTGGTATCCGCCGGAGCCTCGGTGGCAGTGGTGGATCGAGACTTTCCGCCGGACGCCGCGAGTTCCGAACGGATCCTGCTGCTCACCGGCGACGTCACCGATCCCGACGCGATGGCCGACTGCGTCGCCGCGACGGTGAGCACGTTGGGCGGTCTCGACATCGTGATCGCCAACGCGGGCATCACGCCACCGCCCGCCACCATCAGGACCGTCGACCGCGCGGTCTTCGACTCGGTGATGGCCGTGAACTTCGGCGGTGTGCTCAACATCGTGCGGGCTGCGGCCGACGAGATCGTCGCGAGCGGTGGCCACATTCTGCTGGTGTCGTCGTGCGCGGCATTCACTCCCGGCATGGGCGGGTCTGCCTACATGGTGAGCAAGGCGGCGGTCGAACAGCTCGGCCGCGCGCTGAGAATCGAACTCGCCGCCGTGGGCGCAACGGCGGGTCTCGCGTACTTCGGTGTGGTGGATACCGATCTGGCCCGCAACACCCTCGACAGCGATCCGATGGGCCGGCGGATCGGCGGATTCCTGCCGTGGCCGCTGAACCGGCGTCTGCCCTCGCAGCGCGCCGCGGAGTTGCTCGTGCACTCGGTCCGCACGCGTCGGGCCCGCCTCATCGCGCCGTCCACCTGGACGCCGTACTTCTGGTTCCGCGGAGTTCTCAACCCGATTCTGGAACGCAGACTCGTGAAGGACCGCGCGATCGCCGAGATCATCCGGGATCTGGAGAAGACACACGCCCGCTGAGTCTCGCCTGCCTGCGCTGACTGCTAGTCGCTGTCGCCGTCCACGCTCGGTACGTCACTCATGGGCGGTAGCGATCGCGCGCACAGGTCCTGTGCATCGGTGTCGGATACTCCGAGAGCGAGCAGAACGCCGTAGGCCATCCGGTCGACGGACTCGACGTCGCTGCGCTCGGGCTGCTCGAGCAGTAGCTGCCCCATGCCCAGCAGTGCGCCCGCGACCAACGCCAGCGCCAGCTGGATGTCCGGGACTTGGAAGTAACCGGCAACGACTCCGGCCTCGATGTCTCGCGCGGCGCGCGGGCCGAGGCCGTGTTGTGAGGTGATCAGTTCCGGACCGGAATGGATGAGCACGCGGCTCAGTTCCGGCTGCAGCCGGAACAGACGGCCTGCGATTCGGAAGGACCGGGTGAAGGCTTCCGCCGGGTCGGCCGAGCTGTCGGTCAGCGAATCGAGATAGGTGCCCAGCAGTTCCAGGGCACCGTCGACTGCGGCCTGGAACAGCTGCTCGCGGCTGACGAAGTGGTTGTAGAAGGACCCCATCCCGACGTCGGCAGCCTGGGTGATCTCCGCGATCGGAGCATTCAGTTCGCCGCGAGCGATGAATCCTTGCGCAGCCGCGATCAGCGCGCCGCGCGTGCGCGCTTTACGCCGCTCTAGCCGATTCGGGGTCTCTGTCATGTTCCCTACTTCTGTCTGCGCTGGTCGACGCCCTGACCCTTCCTCACCGCTGACGAATTTGTCAACACTCTTGACTGACGCCACACTCATAGGTGACGATATTGTCACCAACGAGGGAGGGCTTCATGGGACACGACGTCGACGGCCACAAGGACATGCACGTGGACCAAGGCGCACTCCCCGGCGAGCACCCCGGTCGCGCGAAAGATCCGATCATCAAGGTTCGAGACATCGCCTGGCTGGAGTTTCGCAAGCCGGATCTGATCAAAGCCGAGGCATTCGCCGTCGCGTTCGGTTTCACCGTCTCGCTTCGCACTCCGGAGGAGATCCATCTGCGCGGCACTCAGGTCGGCGCGCCGTGCGTGATCATCCGCCGCGGTAAGCGAACACGCTTCGTGGGCGCAGCCTTCGCCGCCGCAGACGATGCCGACCTCGTGACATTGGCCGAGGCCACCGGGCAGCGGGTCCAGCGCCTACCCGACACACTCGGCGGTGCCGCGGTCACTCTCACCGACCCGGGCGGGCAACCCGTCCAGGTGGTGTCCGGGTACACCGACCATCCCGAACTTCCCGGCCAGGAAGCGCACACCTACAACTTCGGTGAACCCCGCTACCGGCTCAACGCGACGCAACGGCCACCGCGTCAGCCCGCCCGAGTCCAGCGCCTGGGACACGTGGTGCTCCAACGCACCGGCTACCTCGAGAACCTGGACTGGTACCTGCATCACCTCGGCCTGATCGTCAGCGACTTCCTCTACTACGACGGTCAGCGTGATCGCGGTCCCGTGATGAGTTTCATCCGCTGCGATCGTGGCAATACTGCGTCCGATCATCACACTCTCGCAATGACTCTCGGTCCGTCCAACCGGTACGTGCACTCCGCCTACCAGGTGTCGGATCTCGATGCGATAGCCGCGGGCGGGGAGTACCTCACCCAACGCGGGTACCGGCATTCGTGGGGTATCGGCAGGCACATCCAGGGCAGCCAGATCTTCGACTACTGGCGTGATCCCGACGGTTTCCTGGTGGAACATTTCAGCGACGGCGACATGTTCGACAACTCCCTCGAACCCGGCTGGGCTCCGATGACCGCGTCCGGTTTGGCCCAGTGGGGGCCGCCCGCGTCGAAGGACTTCCTCGGAATCGCCCCCAGCAGAGCGTCATTGCACGAACTGAAATCGATCTTCTCCTCACTGCGCAACGACAACGAGTTCGACACCGATCGCCTTCGCGGCCTGATGAAAGTGGCATCCTCATGAGCATCGCTGTACTCCGCACCGCCGACGCCTGGTGGGTCGAAACCCCCGCGGGCGCGTCACGCATCGACACCTCGGCGGTGAGCACCGCCGAGCTCCTCGCCGATCGGCCTGCCATCGAATCCGCGCGCAGCGCAACCGATGTCGTTGCCGTGGAGACACTGTCGTTGATCTCGCCGGTGACGGCTCCCTGCCGCGTCATGGCGAACATGACCAACTACGTCTCTCACGTCAAGGACTCGGGAATGAACCCCGAGACGGTTCCGCTGACGTTCTTTCGCAAGACCTCCGGTTCCATCAGCGGACCCACCGACGACGTCATCAAGCCGCCGCACGTGAAGCTGCTCGACTACGAGATCGAGATCGGACTCGTGTTCGGCAAGACGCTCACCGTCGGAACCAAGGTCGACGCCTCCAACGTGGCCGAGTACGTCGCCGGCCTCGTGCTCACCAACGACGTCTCTGCCCGCGACGTCCAGTTGCCGAAGACTCAGTTCTACGAGGGCAAGTCGTATCCCACCTTCACTCCGGTCGGGCCGCGCCTGGTCCTTCTGGAGGCCGGTGAGTTCGACCGGTTCGGCGAACTCGCCCTCACCCTGCGGGTCAACGGCTCTGTGCGACAGGACAGTACGGTCGCCGACATGATCTACCGCCCGGTCGAGTCACTCAAGGCCCTGAGCAAGTTCCAGCGGATCGACGCAGGCGACCTGCTGCTCACCGGCACTCCCGGCGGCACCGCATTGAAGGCCCCCGCCAAGCCGATCGAGATGATCGGATCGCTGGTTCCGCCGTCGGTCAAGTGGAAGGTCTTCTTCAAGAAGCAGGCCAAGAATCCCGCGTTCCTGAAAGACGGCGACGTCCTCGAACTGACCTGCTCGACTCCCGACGGAGCCCTCGATCTGGGGGTCCAGCGCACCCGGGTCTCCTACCGATGACCGGTACCGAGTCCGACGGCACGCACTTTCCAGTGGTGATCGTCGGAGCCGGTCCGACGGGCATGACCGCCGCGTTGCTGCTGGGCCGGTACGGCGTGCCGTGCCTCGTGCTGGACAGGTGGGAGGACGTCTACCCGCAGCCGCGGGCAGTCCACCTCGACGACGAGGTGTACCGCATTCTCGGTGATCTGGGCCTGGCCGAGGACTTCGCGGCCATCTCCCGGCCCGGTCGCGGACTGAGGTTGTGCACCAGGGACATTCGAACCCTGGCCGAGTTCGAGCGCGATCCCGACGATCGACCGCACGGCTACCCGCAGGCCAACATGTTCGATCAACCCGAACTCGAGCGTCTGATGCGTTCTCACATCGCGCGTTACGACTCCGTGCAGATGCGTGGCGGATGCGAGATCACCGATGTGCAGAACCTGACGGATTCGGTTCGGGTCCGGTACGACTCGACCGAGGACGGGACGCCACATTGGGTGACCGCCGACTACGTCCTCGGTTGCGACGGGGCCAACAGTGTGGTGCGCAGATCCATCGGTTCGAAAATGGAGGATCTCGGTTTCGAGCAGCGATGGTTGGTCGTGGATATCGAGACCGACGTCGATCTCGGGCAGTGGGATGGCGTGCACCAGGTGTGCGATTCCGAGCGATCGGCGACGTACATGCGCATCGGCCCCACCCGCTACCGCTGGGAGTTCCGGATGCTCGACGGCGAGACCCTCGACGAGTTCACCGATCTCTCGGCCATCCACCCTTTCATCGCACCGTGGTTCGTTTCCGGCGAGATCCCGGACATGAAGCTGATTCGCAGCGCGGAGTACACCTTTCGTGCACAGGTGGTGGACCGGTGGCGTGATCGCCGGGTCTTCCTGCTCGGCGATTCCGCGCATCTGACGCCGCCCTTCATCGGGCAGGGCATGGGCGCAGGGCTCCGAGATGCGCGCAATCTGATCTGGAAGATCGTCGGCGTGCTCGACGGGCATCTGAAGGAGACCTCGCTCGAGAGCTACGAGACAGAACGAAAGACGCACGCCAAGCAGATGATCGAATTGGCGGTCGCGATCGGATGGGCCATGACCGGCGGCAGCCGGCTCACCGGAATCATGCGCACGAACATCGCACCCGCCCTCGGCTACCTACCGTTCGTCGGCGAGAAGGTCACCGCCAGCACCACCCCGTCACTCGCTCGATCGCAGTACGTGCTGCGTTCGCCCGTCCCGGTTCGCACACTGGCCGGAAAGCTGTGCCCCAACAGTCCGTTGGACAGCGGGGCTCGTCTGGACGACCTCGCGCCGGGCCGGTTCCTGTTCGTCTCGTCGACACCCCTGGCCATCGGGCACCGTCGAGAGATCGAACGCCGCGGAGCCGTCGTCGTCGAGGTGGCGGCGTCGTCGGAGCTGGGGGTCTGGCTGCGCCGCGGACACGCTGTTGCCGCCATCGTGCGACCGGACCGCACGGTCATGGCGTCGGGCACCTCGGTGCCCTCCCTGCACACCAAAGTACCGACCACAGCTTTTCGCAGGACAGAATGCCCGGCACCCGCAGTGACGAAGCCGGCACCTACCCGCACCGTGAACAAGAGGCGTAGATGAACACTGCAATAGTCACCGGAGCGACGTCGGGAATCGGCGAGGCCGTCGCCGAGGTTCTGATCGCTCGCGGCTACCACGTCATCGGAACGAGCCGCGACAGCTCGTCGGTGGCCGACCCGATACCCGGTGTCGAATACCGCGACCTGGACCTGACGGACCCATCATCGATCCGCGGGTTCGTGGACGGCATCGCCGAGACCTCGGTGGATGTGCTGATCAACAACGCAGGCGAAAGCCAGTGCGGCCCACTCGAAGAGCTGCCCATCGAGGCGATCACCCGGCTCTTCCAGCTCAACGTCTTCGGAGCGATCGAGTTGACCCAGGCCGTGCTGCCGGGCATGCGAGATCGTGGCAGCGGAAAGATCGTCAACATCGGGTCGATGCTCGCGAGCTTTCCGCTGGCCTACCGTTCGTCGTATGCCGCCACCAAGGCTGCGATCAAGGGGTTTTCCACCGCCGCGCGCTACGAGCTCAAGCCCTACGGAATCGACATCACCACAGTCGAACCCGGCTCCATCGCCACCGGGCTCTCGGCCCGTCGGACCAAGTACTGCGGCCCGCATTCACCGTACCTCCGCGACTTCACCACGGTGATCTCGCAGCTCGACGCCAAAGAGGCCGAAGGCATCACGGCCGAGACCGTGGCCCTCACGGTTCTCAGAGCCGTCGAGGACAAGAAGACGCTGCCCATCTACGCGGTCGGCAGCAATGCCCCTGCGGTGTTCTTCGCCCAGCGATTGCTGCCGCGCACGGTACTCGAACTGTTCACGGCCCGCGCCTACGGACTGCCCAGCAAGCGACCGGTGAACTAGCGAAACAGGTTCGCCACGAACGGAATCGTATCGGCCTGCGACTGGACGAAGGCTCCACTGTGGTCGGTGTTGTAGGCCCTGAACGTCACCGGCTGACCGTCGGCCGTCAGACTGGCGACGTAGGCGGCGGTGGTCGGGAACGGAACGTCGATGTCCTGCAGTCCGTTTCCCATGAAGAAGGGCTTGTCGAAGCCGGTTTCGGGCATCGCCATGTAGTCGTCGAGAACGGCGGTGAAATTCGGCAGGCCGGTCAGTGGCGCGGTGAAGAAGTCGCCGATCGTCACGCCGTCGAGTTGCGCCTCGAAGTCCGATACGCAGCTCGTCTCGGCCAGGTCTGCGTACTTCTTCCCGAGCGGGGTCAGGATGTCGTCCAGCCCGAGCTCGGGATGCGCGTAACGCAGCGACGCACCGATGTACGCGACATAGGCGGTCAGGCCCGACGGTAGTTCCACCGGCGGAACGCCCGGTCCACCGATCGAGACCAACTTTTCGATGTACGCGGGAGTTCCGGTACCCACCGCCCCGCGGTAGTCGAGATCGGGGCCGCCGAATTCGGTTGCGTAACGGGCGGTGTAGATCGCTGCGCCACCGCCCTGGGATTGGCCGACGGCCACCCAGGATCGCGAGAGGTCCTCGCTGTGGTTGCGGCCCGCCTTGACCATGTCCACCACGTTGTGGGCCGTGGTTCGACCGTCGAGATACGCCGGTAATCCGGGCGTTCCGAGGCCGGCATAGTCGCTGGCGACGATGGCATAGCCCTGCGCGAGCCAGTTCGCCAGGTACGGCAGATCTCGCTCGGCGTAGGACGGACCGATCAGCGACGGCGCGCATGCGTCGCCGAGCCCGGATGTGCCGTGAGCCCACGAGATCACCGGCCAACCACCCTCCGGCGCAGTTCCCGGCGGCAGGAAGACGGTGCCGGTGCTCAGAGCCTTCTCACCGAAGGTGTCGGTGGTGACGTAGGTGAGCACCTCGGCCGAGGCAGCGCCGGGAATCCAGAGGTCTCGGTCCAGATCGCGAGTCGAGACGACGTCACCGATCTCCTGAGTGATAGCCGGTGCAGCGGAAGCGGGTACGGCCAGCAGCGCCGTCACCATGCTCGACGCGAGCGCCGCGGCAATCGAGAGGGCACCGATCCGACGCCGAGAGGTCACTGGTTCTCCATTCCATTCGAGTGTGCGAAGCCGCCGCGTTCGTCGATGCGCGCCACCTTGTAATACACGACCGCTCCGATCCACACGACGAAGAACGTGCCGACGACGAGTTGGCCGGCCAAGTTCAGATCGATGACGGCCAACGCGTCCCACAACCCGCCGGTCAGCTCGAACTGTTCGGCGAGCAGGGTCAACAGCTGCACTGTGCCGATCACCAGTGCCACGAACACGGACAGTCCCGTCATCGTCATGTTGTAGTAGATCTTGCGCACCGGCGTCACGAATGCCCAGCCGTACGCCTTGGACATGAAGATGCCGTCGATGGTGTCCATGGTGGTCATGCCCGCGGCGAACAGAACCGGCAGCGCGATGATCGCCATCGGCGGAAGTCCGCCTGCCATGGCCGTCGTGCCTGCGACCGCAAGCAGACCGACCTGAGTGGCGGTATCGAACCCAAGCCCGAACAGCAGACCCAGCGGGTACATCTGCCACGAATGGTTGATCAGCTTGTCGTAGCGACCTCGGAACAGTCGATTCATCAGCCCACGCTTGGCCAGCAACTCGTCGAGGCCGGCTTCGGTGAACTCACCTCGTTTCGCGCGTCGCCAGACTCCGACGATTCCCGCGAGCACTGCGATGTTCAACGCCGCGATGAGATACAGGAACGTTCCGGACACCAGCGTGCCGATGATGCCGCCGACTCCGGCGAATGCGTCCTGGAACGCCGTCGCCCGCGACGCGACGAACGCGATGGCGGCGACGAAGACGAACACGACGGTCGAATGACCGAGCGAGAAGAAGAGGCCGACGGCCAACGGCCGCTTGCCCTTCTGCAGCAGAAAGCGGGTGGTGTCGTCGATGGCGGCGATGTGATCGGCGTCGAACGCATGCCTGAGCCCGAGGGTGTACGCCAACACGCCTGCTCCGGCGTAGACCAGCGTGCCGTCGGCTCCGGTGAGGTTGTGGATGCTCGGAATGGAGTTGTAATGGGTGAACAGACCCCACCCGACCACGTGCAGAGCGGCGACGAAGCCGGCCATCGCCAGCAGTCGAGGAACCTCGTCGAGAGTGAATCGACTCTGCCGTCGGCCGAGCTCGACACGCGAGAGTTGGGTCGTCATGGAGACATTGTGGCCGATGACATCGAATTACTCTTCCCGCGCAGCCGCTGCCAGGACGCGCATCGAATCGCGTTCCACGGACCAGTAGGCCAGAAGAGCGAACACTCCCCCGACGGCCAGCAGCGGAAGAAGCGGAATCAGGCCGACGGTGAGTGAATCCGCCGCGTCGGACACCACACCGACCAGAAGCGGCCCGACGGCACCGCCCGCCGTCGCGGCGATCTGCAGCATGCCGAATCCCAGGCCCCGATCGCGTGCCGGGACGACGTCGGCGACGCAGGCGGTGAGAGTGGGAAGGGCGAAGGCCGAGAAGAAGGCGAACACGGTGAGGAGAACGACGAACATCAGCGTGGAGTTCATACCGAGCGCAATCGACATGAACACACTTCCCACCAGAATTCCGCTACCGCCCAGCAGTACTCGCCATTGCGCGAGGCTGGTGCCGACCACGGCACGACGGGTTGCCATCGCCGCGACGAGCGTGCCGAGGACGATTCCGAGCAGCGTCATCCCTCCGCCCGCCGTCGCGGCAGCCGATTCGGACAGGCCGTACCGACGTTGCAGCAGACTCGGTAGCCAGAAGGTCAGACCACCGATCGACAGACTCATAACCGTCAGAGCCGCGCCGGTGAACCACAGCGTTCGGATGGGAAGTAGCCGGCGGAGCTGGGTGGCAAGCGGTCCGGACGGCGTGTGAGCCTGCAGGCTCGAGTCTGCACGGGCCGCCAACCTGTCTGCGTATCCGCGCTCGGGTTCCTTCAGACGTGAGACGAGCACTGCGACAAGCAGTCCGGGGATCGTCATGACCATGAACGCCCCGCGCCAGCCCAGCCAGTCCGCCAGCACACCACCCAGGACAATGCCCGCTCCGCCCAAGTACGCCGAGGTTCGCCACCAACCGAATGCCGTAGATCGTGTTGCGGGCGGGTAGAAGTCGGCAAGAAGACTCGCACTCGCCGGGTTGTCCACTGCCTCCGCCGCGGCAAGACCGACCCGTACGAGGTAGAAGATCAGGAAGGTGGGCGCAAGCGCGGAACCCAACGTCGCCAGAGACCACAGTACGACGACCCAGGTCACGATCCTGCCGCGATCGTGACGGTCGGCGAGGTATGCAGCCGGTATCGCCAGGACGCCCGCGGCGATAGCGGACGCACTGGGCAGCGATCCCGCCACCGCGTCGCCGAAACCCCATTCGGCTTGCAGCTGAGGAAGAACGGCGGCCACGAGGCTGAATTCGATACGGTCCACGAAGGCGACGAGAACCAACACGATCGCCGGTCCCCAGCCGAACGGAAGGACTGCAGAACCGGGCCCGGTTCGCAAGGTCCCGATGGTTCGCCAACGGCTGCCGCGATCGACCACCGTGCCTCGATCGATACCGGTCGCCATGCGTCGTCCACCTCGATTCAGCGTCACGGGAAGGCTCCACTCCCGGGCCACCTCGTACCCCAGTCTGTACCTTTCGAGAAAATCTCAACATCGGTTGATGTCTCTGTGATTTCCGGCGAACATGCTGACAGGTCACAACGCAGAAGCGGACATTCGGGGCTGCCGTCACGGCAGGATGAGATGGCCGGAAACGAAATGAGTTGGGACGGTGTTTATGTCACGGGCGAGAATCGCGATGTGCGTGCTCGCGGGTCTGGGATCCTTCGCGATCGTCGTTGCGCTACTTCTGCCCACCCTCGTATACGACCGTCTGGCGGTGACTCCCCTCGACATCGCCACCACCACGGTGGCCACCACGGCAGAAGGTGCGGGCGGCGAGGTCCTCGACGCGAGGACGATCACCGGACCCGGACCCCTGTCCATCGCGACAGATGTTCCCCTCGTTCTTCAGCGGTACATCACCGTGGAGGATCCCTCCGACGCAGACCGCGTCACCTTCCAGGTCGGAGCCACGGTGCGACGCGCCGACCGCGACGGGGATGCGGGCCTGCTGACCGCCTCGGTGGATCGAGTGACGAGTGACCGGCGCACCGGCCTGCCCGTCGAGCCCACCGGATCCCTGCAGACCACCGTCGACTCGCCTGCTGTTCCTCTGCCGCGCATGGGGTTACAGCATCGCTTCCCCTTCGATACCCAGCCGATCACGTACACGGTCTACGACGCGACGGCGTGGACGAGCTTCGAGGCGAACTTCGTCGAGGAGCTCACCATGGAGGGGCTGCCGATCTATCACTTCCGATCGATCGTGACCGAAGCCGACCTCTCGACCACAACACAGTCGCCGATCAACTCGGTGACCCTCCCGGCATCGAAATGGGGACTGGGCGACGGGGACGAGCCGATCACGATGAAGCGCTGGTACTCGAACGTTCGCGACATCTACGTCGAGCCCTCGAGTGGGAGCCTGGTGTGGGGACAGGAAACGCCGTACCAGTACTTCGCGAGAGATCCGAAGATCCCCGAGGTCACCATATTCAGGGCGTCACTCGCTCTGGACGAGACGGGTCGGCTGGAGCAGGTGGCCTCGGCACGCGACGCCGCGAACAAGTTGGCCTGGTTGACTTCTCGCGGACCACTCCTGGGATACTCGGTCGGCGGAGCCTGCCTCGTCGGTGCCGTCGCCGCCGGAGTGATCGGATCTCGTCGCGCGCGTTCACCCGAGCCCACTCGCCGACATGCAGACGAAGACGAGCGCGCGTCGGTATAGGTGACCTGGGGTCGACTCTCAGGTCACTGCTGCACGACTCGGAGCAATCCCCAACGCCCCGAGCACCATTGCCCGCAACACGGGACGAGCGTTCTTCGACGGAGTACGCCCCGCACTGTTGGGCGTGGAGTTGATGAGGCCGAAGACCGCGTGTGCCGTGGTTCGAGCGTCGGACTCGTTCAGTTCCGGGCCGACGGCGCAGAGCACCCCGACCCACAGTTCCACGTACTCGCGCTGCATTCGGCGCACCTTGCGTCGAGCACCCTCGGGAAGGCTCTGCAGGTCGCGATCCTGGATCTTGATGAATGCCGGTGTGTCGAAGGCAAAATCGAGATGGAACTCGACCAACGCAGACAACGTATCCACGGCCGCCCCGCCACGATCGACCACCGCACGGCCACCGTCGAGCAGATACTCCGAGATTCCGACCATCAGCTCGACGAGCACTGCCTCCTTGTTCGGGAAGTGTCGGTAGACGGCCGGTCCGCTGACGCCGACTGCCGCGCCCAGGTCCTCGAGTCGCACCGAGGTGAAGCCGCGCTCGGCGAACAGTGATGCGGCAGCATCGAGCAACTGCTGTCGACGCTCGGCCTTGCGCTGCTCGCGCACCGTCGTCGGCCTTGCCTCCAACTCCTGCACTGGCTCCCCCTCGACCCTGGACTCTCAGTTAATCGTAGTTTACTATGATGTCAGTTATCAACCATTAACTGAACTCCTGTGACACCGGCGTCCAACCCCTAAGGCGTGCACCTCATGGCAATCGACATTGCTGCCAACCGGGCAGATCACGAGCGTCTCACCGGCGAGCTGGCCGAACGGCTCGCCGCGGCGGCGCTCGGCGGTAGCGAAAAATCCCGGGAACGCCACATCGCACGAGGCAAACTCCTCCCCCGCGACCGCGTCGACGAGCTACTCGATCCCGGCAGCCCGTTCTTGGAGATCGCACCACTGGCCGCGAACGGTCTCTACGACGACGAGTGCCCCGGCGCAGGAGTGATCGCCGGCATCGGGCGCGTCTCCGGTCGCGAATGCGTCATCGTCGCCAACGACGCCACCGTCAAGGGCGGCACGTACTACCCGATGACGGTGAAGAAGCATCTGCGCGCGCAGGAGATCGCACTACAGAACACCCTGCCGTGCATCTATCTCGTCGACTCGGGCGGCGCGTTTCTCCCGCGTCAGGACGAGGTCTTTCCCGACCGCGACCACTTCGGCCGCATCTTCTTCAATCAGGCGACCATGAGCGCCAGGGGAATTGCGCAGATCGCCGCCGTCATGGGCTCGTGCACCGCAGGCGGTGCCTACGTGCCGGCGATGAGCGACGAGGCGATCATCGTCAAGAACCAGGGCACCATCTTCCTCGGCGGCCCGCCGCTGGTGAAGGCCGCGACCGGCGAGGTGGTCACCGCAGAAGAACTCGGCGGCGGTGATCTGCACTCCAAGATCTCCGGCGTCACCGATCATCTCGCCGAGGACGATCGAGATGCACTGCACCGCGTCCGCCGCATCGTCTCCACCCTCGGGCCCCGGACACCACGGCCATGGGACGTCGTCACGACGCGCGCACCCGTAGCCGACCAGACCGAGCTCTACGATGTCGTCCCCACCGACCCCCGCACTCCGTACGACGTGCGTGAGGTGATCGGCCGCGTCGTCGACGCGGGCGAATTCGACGATTTCAAAGCCGAATACGGCAAGACGCTCGTCACCGGATTCGCCCACATCCACGGTCATCCTGTCGGAATCGTCGCCAACAACGGTGTGCTGTTCGCCGAATCTGCCATGAAGGGCGCGCATTTCATCGAACTGTGCGACAAGCGCAGCGTTCCGCTCGTCTTCCTGCAGAACATCTCCGGGTTCATGGTCGGCCGCGATTACGAGGCAGGCGGCATCGCCAAACACGGCGCGAAGATGGTGACGGCCGTGGCATGTGCCCGTGTCCCGAAGATCACCGTCGTCATCGGCGGCTCGTACGGCGCAGGCAACTACTCGATGTGCGGCAGAGCGTATTCGCCGCGCTTTCTGTTCATGTGGCCCAACGCGCGAATCTCGGTGATGGGCGGTGAGCAGGCGGCGTCGGTGCTCGCGACCGTGCGCAGCGAACAACTCGACGCTGCCGGTCAGCCGTGGAGCGACGAGGACCAGGAATCGTTCAAGTCGCCGATTCGCGAGCAGTACGAAAGTCAGGGCAACCCTTACTATTCGACGGCCCGCCTGTGGGACGACGGCATCATCGACCCGGCCGATACCAGGCAGGTTCTCGGACTGGCCCTCGCGGCGTGCGCCAATGCGCCGCTCGAGCCGGTCTCCTACGGCGTTTTCAGGATGTGACGGACATGACCACGATAGACACCATTCTGATCGCCAACCGCGGCGAGATCGCTGTGCGGGTGGCACGAACGCTGCGCCGCATGGGGATTCGCACCGTTGCCGTCTACAGTGACGCCGATGCCGACGCCCGCCACGTCCACGAGGCCGACACCGCGGTACGGCTCGGCCCTGCGAACGCTCGCGAGAGCTACCTCGACATCGCCAAGGTGATCGCGGCCGCGAAAGCCACAGGAGCGCAGGGAATTCATCCCGGTTACGGATTCCTGTCCGAGAACTCCGAGTTCGCATCCGCCTGTGCCGAAGCCGGAATCGCCTTCCTCGGGCCACCGGCGAAGGCCATCGAAGTGATGGGCGACAAGATCGCCGCGAAGGCCGCGGTCAGCGCCTTCGGCGTCCCGGTCGTGCCCGGCATCTCGCGCCCAGGACTGTCCGACGAGGACCTCATCGCAGGTGCGCCGGACGTCGGATTCCCGGTGCTGGTCAAGCCCTCGGCCGGTGGCGGCGGCAAGGGTATGCGTCTGGTCGAGCGCGCCGAGGATCTACCCGCCGCGTTGACCAGCGCACGTCGGGAAGCGGCGTCGTCGTTCGGAGACGACACCCTCTTCCTCGAGCGATTCGTGTTGCGGCCCCGGCACATCGAGGTACAGATCCTCGCCGACGGACACGGCAATGTCATCCACCTCGGCGAACGCGAGTGCAGCCTGCAGCGCAGGCACCAGAAGGTCATCGAGGAGGCACCCTCGCCCTTGCTCGACGCCGCAACCCGGGCACGAATCGGCGAGGCCGCCTGCAACACTGCCCGCAGTGTCGACTACTCCGGCGCCGGCACCGTCGAGTTCATCGTCTCGGCCGAGCGCCCCGACGAGTTCTTCTTCATGGAGATGAACACTCGCCTCCAGGTCGAGCACCCGGTCACCGAGATGGTCACCGGCCTCGACCTCGTCGAATGGCAGGTCCGGGTGGCATCGGGTGAGCCCCTGACTCTCGTCCAGGACGACATCACGCTCACCGGACATGCGATCGAGGCCCGCGTCTACGCCGAGGATCCCGGCCGCGGATTTCTCCCCACCGGCGGTGCCGTCGTCGGATTGCGCGAGCCTTCTGCGCCGGGGATTCGCGTCGACTCCGGGCTTGCCGTCGGAACGGAGGTGGGCAGCAACTACGACCCCATGCTCTCGAAGGTCATCGCGCACGGGCCCGATCGCGCGACCGCACTGCGCAGTCTCGATCGTGCCCTGGCCGACACCGCGGTACTCGGAGTGGTCACCAACATCGAGTTCGCACGGTTCCTGCTCGCCGACAACGATGTTCGTGCAGGCAATCTCGACACCGGCCTGCTCGACCGCCGTGTCGAGGATTTCGTGGCAGCCGAGGCGACCGACGAGGCGCTGATCGCCGCCACCGCAGTGCAGTGGCTCGACGCGTGGCAGGCCGCGGGACAGGACATCTGGGCAGCACCATCGGGTTGGCGAGTCGGCGCGAAAGCTCCGTTCCATCGTCGCCTCGCGTCCGGCGGTCGGACGGCGCATGTGGCCATCACCGGTACAGCGAGCACGGCAACGGTCGTCGTCGACGAGGGATCGCCGCGCACCCTCCGGGCTACGGCCACCGAGGATTCCGTGGATCTGGTGATCGACGGTCTCCGAGAATCGATGACCTTCGCCCGAAACGGCTCGGCCACCTGGATTTCCAGTGCTCGCGGCACCTGGCGCATCGATCGGATTGCCGAGGCGAGCGTCCGCGAGGACGATGCCCATTCCGGTGACGCCGAGATCCTCTCGCCGATGCCGGGCTCGATCATCGCGATCGGAACCACAACCGGCAGCGCCGTCACCGCGGGCACGGCCATCGTCGTCGTCGAGGCGATGAAGATGGAACACACCCTGACCACCCCTATCGACGGCACAGTCGAACTGACTGTCGCAGTGGGGGATCAGGTCCGCGTCGATCAGATCCTCGCCCGAATCGTTCCCACACCCACCGAAGAGGACCAGCCATGACCGATCACCTGTCGTCGTCGAATCTGCCCGACGAATACCAGCAACTGGTCAAATCCGTTGCCGACTTCACCAGGACGGTCGTCGCACCGGTCTCGGCGAAACACGATGCCGAGCATTCCTTTCCGTACGAGGTAGTCGCAGGCATGGCCGAGATGGGCCTGTTCGGCCTGCCGTTTCCCGAGGAGTTCGGCGGCATGGGCGGCGACTACTTCGCGCTGTGCCTGGCGCTCGAGGAGCTCGGCAAGGTCGATCAGAGTGTTGCCATGACTCTCGAGGCCGGCGTCTCACTCGGTGCCATGCCGGTGTACCGCTTCGGCAACGACGCACAGAAGCAGCAGTGGCTGCCCAAACTCACCGCAGGCAAGGCCCTGGCCGCGTTCGGTCTGACCGAGCCCGGTGCCGGCAGCGACGCGGGCGGCACCAAGACCACCGCCAGACGCGACGGTGGCGACTGGATCATCAACGGCAGCAAGCAGTTCATCACCAACTCCGGCACCGACATCACCGAGCTCGTCACCGTCACCGCGGTGACAGGGGTCGACGAAGCGACCGGACGCAAGCAGATCTCCTCGATCCTCGTCCCCACCGACACCCCGGGATTCGTCGCAGAGGCTGCCTACAACAAGGTCGGCTGGAACGCGTCGGACACACACCCGCTCAGCTTCACCGATGTGCGCGTGCCGCAAGAGAATCTGCTCGGCGAGGAAGGCCGCGGGTATGCGAACTTCCTGCACATCCTCGACGAGGGCCGGATCGCGATCGCGGCGGTGTCGGTCGGTGCGGCGCAGGGCTGCGTGGACGAGAGCGTGAAGTACGCCAAGGAGCGCGAGGCCTTCGGTGCTCCGATCGCCCGCAATCAGGCGATCTCGTTCAAGATCGCCCGCATGGAGGCCCGCGCACACACCGCTCGAACCGCGTACTACGACGCCGCGGCATTGATGCTGGCGGGCAAGCCGTTCAAGAAGGCCGCGTCGATCGCCAAGCTCGTCGCCTCCGAGGCCGCAATGGACAACGCGCGCGATGCGACGCAGATCCACGGCGGATACGGCTTCATGAACGAGTACGTCGTCGCTCGCCACTACCGGGACAGCAAAATCCTCGAAATCGGTGAGGGCACAACCGAGGTTCAGTTGATGCTGATCGCCCGGAGCCTCGGACTGTGAGCGACAAACGAATTCGCCAACGCGGCCTGTGGTTCGAGGAGATGGAACTCGGCACCGTGTACGAGCACCGACCCGGCCGCACCATCACCGAGGCCGACAACACGCTGTTCACCACGCAGACGATGAACACCCAGGCCCTGCACCTCGACGCGGCCTACAGCGAGACAACACCTTTCGGGCAGCGACTGGTGAACTCCATGTTCACCGTGTCCACGCTCGTCGGACTGTCGGTGACGCAGTTGACCCAGGGCACCATCGTGGCGAACCTGGGCTTCTCGGAGGTGTCGTTTCCCAAACCGCTGTTCCACGGCGACACCCTCTACGCCGAGACCGTGATCTCGGACAAGCGCGAATCGAAGTCTCGCCCCGGCGAGGGCATCGTGACGTTCACGCACACCGGTCGAAATCAGCACGGGGACGTCGTCGCGATCGCCGTCCGCAAGACACTCGTCCGGATGCAACCACCGGAGGAGGCGTCGTGAACTGGGTTCCGCCGGGACCGGCGTGGCTGTTCTGCCCGGCAGACCGACCCGAGCGTTACGACAAGGCCGCAGCACGAGCGGATGTGGTCATTCTCGATCTCGAGGATGCCGTCGGCGCTGCCGACAAAGCGGGCGCTCGTGAGTCCGTGGCCGCTACCCCGCTGGACCCGGCGCGCACCATCGTCCGAGTCAACGCGCACGGCACCGACGATCAGGCCGCGGACCTCGCGGCGTTGCAGCAGACCGAGTACACCACCGTGATGCTGCCCAAATGTGAATCGGCAGAACAGATTGCGGCTCTTGCTCCGTTGAATGTCGTCGCGCTGATCGAGTCCCCGCTGGGCGCGATGACGGTGTTCGACGCCCTCGCCGCCGACAACGCCATCGGTGCAATGTGGGGTGCCGAGGATCTGGTGGCCGCCATGGGTGGCAACTCGAGCAGGCTCTCCAACGGGCAGTATCGTGCTGTGGCGCAGCACGTTCGGTCGCAGACCTTGCTCGCAGCCAAGGCACGCGGGGTGTTCGCGCTCGATTCGGTGTTCCTCGACATCCCCGATCTCGACGGTGTCCGTGCGGAAGCCGACGATGCCGTGGCCGTCGGCTTCGATGGAAAGGTGGCCATTCACCCCAGCCACATCCCTGTCATTCGCGAGGCCTATGCACCGACTGCCGAGGAAATCGACTGGGCCATCGCCGTGCTCGACGCCGTCTCACACAATCGCGGTGTCTTCGCCTTCCGTGGCCAGATGGTCGATGCCCCGGTGCTCGCGCATGCTCGGCGCATCGTCGCGCGCAGTTCCCCCTCCTAGCCGCCAGTACTTGCACGCGCCGTTAATTGCCAGCGCGGTATGGTGGGTGGTCACGAGTACAGGTATCGAGAGGCACGACACATGAGCGCACACGACCCCGCCCTGACTGCCCTTGCGCAGAATTGGCTTGCGCTTGCGGTCCTGCACGGACGTATCGAAAGCCGCATCGAGCGCGCGCTGCAGACCAACCACAATCTCAGCGCGCGCGAGTACTGGCTGCTCGACGTCCTGGGCAGGCAGCACGACGGGGAGGGCGGGCATCTGCAGATGAAGCAGGTGGCCGACGCCGTTGTCCTGAGCCAGAGCGCGACGACTCGCCTGGTCACCCGCCTCGAGGATCGGGGGCTGCTCACGCGGTACCTGTGCCCGACAGATCGACGTGGCATCTACACCGACGTCAGCGAAGAAGGACTTGCACTGCTCGAAGCGGCGCGACCGACCAACGACGCGGCGCTGCGCGAGGCACTCGACGAGGCGTCGACCGAGCCGGATCTGATCCCACTGGTCGACGCCGTCCGCCGCGCGGAGGGCTGAGAATCATTGCAGTTGTTGGACGACCTGACGCGTCGCATCGGCAACGAGGGAATTCATGGCCGGTGAGTCTTCGGTGTCTGACGTCGTAGCGCTGAGGATGACCACGAGAATTCGCTGTCCGTCCGGTCCGAGCAACAGCCCTGCATCGTTCGAGACGCCGTAGCTGCCCGTGCCGGTCTTGTCGGCCGAAGTCCACCCTGCCGGGAGCGCGGCGCGGAACCGGGCGTCGGAGGTCTGGGTATCGGCCATCCAGGCCAACAGCTGTTCGCGTGATGCAGCGGTCAGTACATCGCCGTCGAGCAAGGTCCGGTAGCCGGCGGCCATCGAGTTCGGTGTCGTGGTGTCGCGTGGATCGCCCGGTATGGCGGTGTTCAGTTCAGGCTCGGTGCGATCGAGTCGAAACTCGGTGTCGCCCAGCGAGCGCGCGAACTCGGTGAGTGCCGCAGTTCCACCGGCCTCGCGGATCAGAAGATTGCCGGATGTGTTGTCGCTCTCGGTCAATGCGGCCGACGCCAAGTCTGCAATCGTGACAATGGACCCTGGAGCCCAATCGACCGCGGACTCGGGCACCTTGTCTTCCGCGGTGATCGTTCTGGTGTCGGACAGCTGCAGAGTTCCCGCATCGACGGCCGCAAGTACGGCACCGACGGCATACACCTTGAAGGTGGAGCAGAACGCGAAACGTTCGTCGCCGCGATGGCTTTCGGTGGAATCGGAGTCCAAGTGGACAGCACTGACGCCCAGTCGAGCAGTATCCCTGTCCTCGAGATCGAGATAGTTCTGTTCGGCCGAGGCCTGTTCAGTGGTGGACTGGGACGTGCTGGTATCGGATCGCGGCGGTTCGGTGGTGGTCGTCGAGGAACAGGCAACGCCCGCGGTCAACGTCGCCGCTGCAATCGCGATGAGCAGTCGGGTGGATGTCGAAGTACGCATGGGGTCACCCGATCACAGAACCCCTCAGTACGTGGCTACCGGACCCGTTTCGGCTTCGCAGCTGGTCGGCGTGACCGCCGGGTCGCGGAAGCCGTCCACGCGGTGCGAGACGCACTGTAGTCACAAACACCGCCCACTCGCAGCGGCCAGTTGCACGGACAGAAAAAGCGCCAATCTTCCGTCGACCGATCTGCCTACAGAACGTTTGAGTGTGATCCGAATCATAAAAATCTGCCTGTGCAGACCCCTCGCCCCATATTATCGTTACTTCTGTTACGTAACGGAAGGTCTCAATCGATCTCGAACGACGAGGAGATGTCCAATGCGCAGATTTTTAACGATCGCTGTGGGTGCTTCCCTGAGTCTTGTCGGAGCAGCCACTTTCGGACTGGCGACTGCTAGCGCGGAAACATCGCCAGCGCCGCCACCGCCGCCACCGGTCGAAACCCCTCTCGCCAGTCCGCTCACGCCATTTCTACACCAGGTCGGATTCACAGAATGCGTGAACGGGATCGGCGAGGGCATCGGGACAGGGGCGCTCACCGGGGGTATCTCCACGATCGAAGCCGGCGCTGCGGGCGCCCTTCCAGGCGGGATCGCCGGCGGTATCGTCGGCGGTATCGTCGGCGGTATCAAAAACTGCTGACCAGACGACAACAAGCAGGAGGCACTCTGTGAACGCCACCAAACGCGCGCTATTGAGCCCGGTCGTCGGAGTCATCGTCGCACTGGCAATCATCTGGGGCATCGGCGGAGACATCCCGCTCTGGCGAGCCGCATTGATGGTGCTGGTCGGTGCGGGCGTCGTCTTCGGACTGAACTTTGCGTGGGAATCCAATCCTTGGACCGAAGATCCCACAGTGGATGAGCACGAGCAGGTCACGGCCCAATAGATGCAAAGTTCGGGAGACCCTGGCCATGCCGCTTCGGCGGGGTCCCCCGAACTGCAATCGCCCAGGGCAAGAACCACTGTCGCGCACGGGACCGATACGGGCCTCGTCGATCAGTGACGTGCCCTTCGGAGTATCCACACTGTTCCGGCGGCGAACAGGGCAGCGGCGACCCCGATACCCACCCACTGCACGATCGACATGCCCTGCGGGTAGTCCGCGACGGCACGCTCGCCAGCTGTCACAGCTCGGGGCTCTCCGAACTGCTGCAGCGTCGCGGCCCGGGTGAGTTCGTTGGTGGACAGCGTTGTTGCCGAGCATATAGTCACCGACCACGGTGCGTTCTGTGTGTCGTAGGTGCCGGCGAAGACGAGGTACTCCTCCTTCAGCTCGAAGCCCGTTCCACACGCCGCGCTGTCACTTGCAGTGGACAACGTCGTCTTCGCGCCGACGTCGCCACGGAATATCTCGCGGACATCGAAGTCGTAGTACACGGTGAAGCCATCTCGACGCTCGGCGACCGCCGTTCCGGTGAACACCGCGTTGTCCCCCGAGGCGAAGTCCTCGAGTTGCTGTTCGGCTTGCGTTCCATCTGTGTTGTAGACACACGAGCAGGCATGAGCGACGCCCGGCCGAGCGAACGTCAACGCGACAGTCAGCGGTGCGGCGAGAACAACGACGAGAGCACTCCGAAGCACACGGTTCATGTCGCCGAGTGTCACACGAGATCGAGCATCAGCGCTCGGTGATCGGACACTTCGGGCTCGGTGACGATCTCGAATTTCCGTACGGCGGTCGGTGACGACACCATCAGATAGCCGGCACTGCGAATCGGCTTCGTGTAGATCGACGTTCGAGTGTCGGCGTCTCCCACGAGGTCGGTCATCCCGTGTTCGGCCAGCAGTGTGAACGTCTCACTCGACGGCAGCAGGTTCAGATCGCCGCACAGTACGGTGACATCGCTCGTCGTGCGAACGTGCTCCACGACGTCCACCAACTCTCGGGCCTGCTCGACCCGAATCTGACTGTCTCCCTTACCTGCTGGATCACGCAAGCCGTGCATGTGGATGACGGAGACGAACCTTCCCGCGACACGATCGCGGACGGTGACCGTCAGAGCAGCTCGTGGACGGTCGCCCACATCCCAGACCGCGTGATCGACGAACCGTGAATGAACAAACCGCGCATCGAGTCCGACCACCGGAAACTCGTCACGCACCCACGTCGCTATCCCGAAGTCCTGACGCAATTCGACGCCCTCGCCATCGGTGACGGGCCCGGCGTCGTTCACGACGAAGTACGGCGTGTAGTCGGTGAGCACCGCCGAGACGTCGTCGTACAGACTCAACCGCTGCGGCAGTGTGCGCTCGCCGTCGGCGAACGTCGACCATCCCGATCGATGTGCGGTGCGCGTGACTTCTTGAAGGCAAATGACGTCCGCGTCAACGGTTTCGAGCCAGGCAACGAGCTCGTCGAACATCGCGCCGCCCCAGGCATTGATCGATACGATCTTCACGGCGTCATGATGTCAGACGACCTCGCCGTGGAACAGTCCATTTCGATGCGGCAGTGACGATTACCGAGACGCCTGAGCACTACGAGAACCGCGACGTTGCGCACAGTGTCGCGATGCACGGGGCTCCCGTCACCGGCGCGTCCGACACACTCTAGGGTTCCATCACCCGACGACGAACGACAGGAGATCGAGCACCCGTGAGTGTGCAGTGGGCCGTCTTCCTGCCGTTGGTGTTGGCCAGCTACATTTCGCCCGGGCCCGACACCGTGATGATCCTGCGTTCGAGCGTCGGTGGCCGGCTCGTTGCGATGGCGGCAGCTGCCGGCGCCTTGTGCAGTTTGGCCGTGCACATGCTGGTGAGCGCAGTGGGTCTGTCGGCATTGATCGTCGCGCTTCCCGGCAGCCTCACCGTTCTCGCAATTCTCGGTGCCGCGTACCTCGCCTACCTCGGCATTCGGGCGCTGATGGAGAGCGGCCGCATGAGGCGTCGAGGCGGAAGCCCCCTCACCGACGGCACCGAGCCGGTGTCCGGTCGCCATGCCCGTAGACATGCCTTCAGACGCACTTTCGTGACCAACCTGACGAACCCGAAAGTGATCCTGTTCTTCGTCGCCGTGCTGCCGCAGTTCGTCGACCGATCGTCCTCGTGGCCCGTTGCCATGCAACTCGGAATTCTCGGTTCTGCCGATGTCCTCGTCGGAATCGTGTATCTGCCGATACTGGTCCTGTTCGGCGTCACAGCATTTCGCAATCTCGGACCGCGGGGACTGGCGAACCTCGAACTCGGAGTGGGACTTCTGCTGCTGGTCTTCGCCGGCGCACTCGTGGTCGATGTCGTTCTGGGTTGAGTGCGACCGGCTGACTCAGCGAACGGGATGTGAGAACGTGAGGTGGTGGAACCCATGCGCCCGGTCGACTATGTGGAGCGGGGACCCTCTGCGGCCGCTCGACGAAAACAGCGTCGTTGGCGAGTGTTCATCATATGCCTGTTGATCTGTCAGTTGATCGCCTTCAACGTCTTCGACGTCGGCTTCTGGTGGGGGGCTCTGGCCAGCCTCGCCGCATACGGGTTGTACGAACTGTTCTGGGCTGTCTTCGACCGTGTGCGCTCTCCTCAGGACTAGCGACCATCACTGCGCCGGACGGCGAACGCGGCGACAACGACGAAAACGCCCCGAACTGCATCACTGCAGTTCGGGGCTTTTCTGTTATCCGTCCGAGGGGGTTCGAGTCTCGAACGGGCCCTAGGTGACCTTGTCTTTCTTGCGGCGAGGTGCCGGGTGCAGGATCATCGGATCGTTGCTGAGGTCCCGATACAACGAGACACACAATCCGATCATGACGACCACGAAGGGTGCCGCTGCAATGATGGTCATCGTTTGGAGGCCGTTGAGCGCGTCGGAGCCTCCGGTCCACAGGATGATCGCCGCTGTTGCGCCGGTCAACGTGCCCCAGAACACCACGACCCACTTGCTCGGCTCGAGCGTTCCGCGCTGCGACAGCGATCCCATCACCATCGACGCGGCGTCGGCACCGGAGACGAAGAAGATACCGACGAGCACCACGACGAGAACGGTCGAAATGCCGAACAGGGGCAGGTTTTCGAGCATTCCGAACAGCTGCGACTCGGTGCTGTCGCGGGTCGCGAGGTCGATGCCGTCCTGCTGTTCACCGATACCGGCACCGCCGAAGATCGCGAACCACACCAGTGACACAGCACTCGGGATCAGGATGACACCGACGATGAATTCACGAATGGTGCGGCCACGGCTGATGCGCGCCAGGAACATTCCGACGAACGGGGTCCACGAGATCCACCACGCCCAATAGAAGATGGTCCACGACGAGAGCCACGAAGCCGTCTCTGGATCCGAGTTCGCCGCCGACCGGGCGGACATGTCGAACAGTTGAGACGCGTAGTCGCCGATACTCGTCGGAATGATGTTGAGGATGAACACAGTCGGGCCGACGACGAACACGAAGATGGCAAGGACCAACGCAAGCACCATGTTGGTGTTGGAGAGCCACTGAATGCCCTTGGAGACGCCGGACACCGCCGATGCCACGAACGCCAGCGTCAACAACGCGACGATGGCGACGAGCAACAGTGTGCCGCTCTCACCGATCCAGCCGACCACCTCGAATCCGGAACCGATTTGCAGCGCACCGAGTCCCAGCGATGCTGCAGTACCGAACAGCGTCGCGAAGATGGCCAGGATGTCGATGATCTTGCCGATCGGGCCTTCGGCGCGGCGACCTATCAAAGGAATGAACGCAGAGCTGATGAGTTGCTTGCGACCGCGGCGATACGTGCCGTACGCGATGGCCAGGCCCATCACCGCGTAAATGGACCACGGGTGCAAGCTCCAATGGAACATGGTGGTGGCCATGGCAGTTCCGACGCCACCGCCCGTTCCCGGAGGCGGTGTGACGAAGTGAGTCAGTGGCTCGGAGACGCCGTAGAACATCAGGCCGATGCCCATGCCTGCACTGAACATCATCGCGATCCAGCTGACGGTCTTGAATTCGGGCTTCTCGCCGTCTGCACCCAGCGGGATACGTCCGAACTTGGACACCGCCAGATAAAGCGAGAAGATCACGAACCCGGTGGCGGCGAGGATGAAGAGCCAGCCGAGGTTGGTCACGAGCCAGTTCAGTGTCGAGGACGAGACGGACTCGAGATTGTCCGGCACCACCAGGCCCCACACGATGATGGCAACCACAACGACGGCTGCGACACCGAAGACCACTCTGTCGAGTCGAGGCGGGCGGATGGCGGAGGTCGACGTCCCGTTCTGCCCGGCGTCGACCTCGTGACGGTCAGGGTCGGAAGAGCCGACCGGGATGTGAGTTCGGGAAGTCATAGATGCCCAGGTAACGCCGTATTCCGGCTGTTGGCAACTCGGAACACCGAGTCGTACCTGGGATGCGCCGCGACAACGCCGACGAAAAAGCCCCGAACCGCATCGCTGCAGTTCGGGGCTTCTTCTTCTGTGCGCCCGAAGGGATTCGAACCCCTAACCTCTTGATCCGTAGTCAAGTGCTCTATCCGTTGAGCTACGGGCGCATGTTCAGTTATCCAACTGGTCTAGCTGAACGGTAACGATCTACCGTTCGTGGCGGAGGCGAGAGGATTTGAACCTCCGGTCCCGGTGAAAGGACAAGTCATTAGCAGTGACTCCCATTCGGCCGCTCTGGCACGCCTCCTAGGCTGCCGGCCCTCTCGGACCGCCGAGGAAAGAGATTACACACGGCAAAGGCCAGAAGGCAAAACGGCTGGTCGACGCCTCTGGTTCGCGCGGCGTTCGCGTAAAAGATGCTTGTTGCTCTTCAGCGCATGAAGCTGTCGAACCAATCGAAGATTCGGGTCTGCGCGTCGACGAGCGCGGCCGCTGCCGGGTCGCTGTGATCGGAGCTGCCCGGTTGTTCGCGGGGATGGTCGGCTCGATGCTTCAGCCCTGAATAGCTGACGACGTTCGTGGCCACTGAGGCGCGCGTGGCGGCGTCGCGAAGGGCTTCGATGTGATCGGGTGGGGTGTGCGGGTCGTCCTCGCCGTAGAGACCGAGCCAGGGGGCCTGCAGCTTGGGTGCTGCCTCGACCAACGCGACTGCGTCGGAGTTGAGCGGTTCGACGATTCCGGCCGCAGCGACACTGACCGCCGCCCCGACCGGACGGCTGGTGGCCACGATCAACGCTGCCGTCCCTGCGTCGTCGAACCCGATGACTCCGACACAGTCGGGATAGACACCGCGTTGGACGAGCCAGTCGGAGGTGGCGTCGAAGTCGGCGAAGAGGTCGTCGCCGAATACTTCCTTGTCGTCGCCGTGGCCTCGATGGAACAGGTTCGGAGCGACGGCCAGCCAGCCTTCCAACGCGAGCGCGCGCAGCAGGTCGAGCAGAGACTCGGGCACCTCACGGGCCTCGTGCAGCACGACGATTCCGCCGCGAGGTGGCCCATCGGGTTCGACGGCCGTCAACGGCACTTTCTCTCGCGGGGGTGATTCGTGCGCGGACGTGTCCACCACGTCGTCCGCGCCGACCGTGGGCGCGGAGGCGGACCGAAGAACTGCGACGTCGCTCAATATTCCCGACATACTTATCGAAGATAGGACGATCGGTCCGGTCGTGCACAGCAATATCACGGACGCGTAGAAGTCAACCCCGAACCTGGGCGCATAATGGCAGCCGTGACCGCGCGCATCCGCCCCGACCTCGACGCCATCCCCGCCTACGTTCCCGGCCGCACCTTTCCGGGTGCGATCAAACTGGCGAGCAACGAGACGACGCAGGGACCGCTGCCGAGCGTGCGCGACGCGATCGCGGAGGCCGTCGGCGGCGTCAATCGCTACCCCGACAATCGAGCGACCGCGCTCGTCGAGTCACTGGCGAAGAAGCTCGGCGTCGCCACGGAGAACGTGGCCGTCGGAAGTGGTTCCGTCTCGCTGTGCCAGGAGGTCGTCCAGATCACCTGCGGTCCCGGCGACGAAGTGTTGTTCGCCTGGCGCTCGTTCGAGGCGTACCCCATCGTCACCAGCGTCGCCGGCGCGACGCCCGTCCGGGTTCCGTTGACCGCCGACCACGTGCACGATCTGGACGCGATGCTCGCCGCGATCACCGACCGCACCCGGCTGATCTTCGTCTGCAACCCGAACAACCCGACCGGAACGGTCGTTCAGCGCGACAAGCTCGAGGCGTTTCTCGACGCGGTGCCGTCGAACATTCTCGTGGTCCTCGACGAGGCCTACTTCGAATACACCCGCCCCGACGCGGGCAACCACACCGACGGAGTGGAGCTGGCACGCGGACGACGCAACGTGATCGTGCTGCGGACGTTCTCCAAGGCCTACGGACTCGCCGGTTTGCGGGTGGGTTACGCGATTGCCGATCCCGAGGTGATCACG
Organism: Rhodococcus sp. 15-2388-1-1a; assembly: GCF_002259145.1. NCBI lineage: Bacteria > Bacillati > Actinomycetota > Actinomycetes > Mycobacteriales > Nocardiaceae > Rhodococcus > Rhodococcus sp. 15-2388-1-1a. Next base: position 52,056 of record NZ_NPFP01000042.1, read on the forward strand.
GCACTGTCGAAGGTGCGGATCGCGTTCGCGGTCAGCACCGTTGCCCAGCAGGCGGCGGTGGCGTCGTTGGAGGCCTCGGCGGAACTGCTCGCTCGCACCGATGGTCTCATCGCGGAACGCGATCGTGTGCGCGATGCGCTCGTGGCGGGCGGCTACGACGTCGGTGCATCGCAGTCCAACTTCGTCTGGCTGCCGCTGGCAGAACGCTCGGGTGAATTCGCTGCTGCTGCCGCCGAACAGGGCGTACTGCTGCGCGCCTACGGAAACGACGGAGTGCGGGTCACCATCGGCGACCCGCACGAGAACGACGCATTTCTGAAGTTTGCTCTACAGGCCTAGCGCGCGCTCGAGCGTCGGCCAGGATTCACGTAGGTCGTCCTGCCAGTACGGCCACTGATGGATCCCGTACGGGCGGTAGACAACTGTCGCGGGGATGTCGAGCGACCGGAGTCGAGTATCGAACACGGTGGTGCAGTACAGCGCGGCCGCCTCGAGCGGTCCGCCCATCAGTGCGCTCTCGACGCCGCTACCACCGGGGCCGAGCTCGTACGGACCGGGCAGGCCGGTGCCGACGGACAAGTAGACGTCCTTGCCGCGGAGCGCTTCGGCATTACGTGACGGATCGTGCTCGACCCACCGGGGATCGGTGTTCTCGCCCCACATGTTGGTCGCGTTGCCGCCGTTCGTGGCGACGGTGGCGCGCACCGCGTCCTTGAAGTTGGTCTGCGAATTGTCGTAGCAACCACTCAGGCCTGCGACTCCGGTGTAGAGGCTGGGGTGACGGGTGATCAGGTCCATCGCGGCCTGGGCACCCATCGACACACCCGAGATCGCGTTGGTGCCGTTACCGGAGAAGCGCGCATCGATCAGCGGCGGCAGCTCCGACGTCAGAAACGTCTCCCACTTGTTCACGCCGAGCACCGGATCCGGCACGTTCCAGTCCGTGTAATAGCTGCTCGATCCACCGACCGGGAGCACGACGTTGACCTGCTTGTCCGCGAAGAAGTCGACGATGTCGGTCTTCTGCGTCCAGGTGCTTTCCTTGTAATCGGATTCTTTGCCCGCGCTGACACCGTCGAGCATGTAGAGCGTCGGGCGGGACACGGCCTGCGCGGCCGGAAGAAGAACCTGGACCTGAATGGCGCGTCCCATCGCGGGTGAGTCGACCCACACCGCAGCGCGACGGTCGGTCAGCATGTCCACACGATCGATGCGTGCCGACGCCGCTGGCAGGGACTGAGCTGTGATTCCGGGAGCCGCACCGCCACCGTCGGAACTGCCGGTATCGGGAAGCGGCTGCGCCCCGGCGAGACCCGACCCCAGCAGCGACACTGCCAGAGCAGTTCCCGCTACTGCCAACACTCGGCGGTGCATCAGATTGCCCATCCTCCCCCGGCGCACCCTCACGGGGCGCAACAAAAACAACATCCGTCACTCAACGTACCCACCGAGTTGCGCGCACGCTAAAGCTGTGGGTTCGCTCACAATAGCCGCGCACATGCGGGTCCAAAAGTCCGCGTGATCCTTTGTTACATATACTCGAGGCATAACGGTCTACCTGGTCGGATGTCCTCGTACACGCCGTTCACGCGGGGCACTCGATGTGACATTCGGTGGACTTTTCGGGGGTCAATGTCACATCGAGTGGACCTCTGCGGCGTCGATTCAGCCGCGGCCGGTTTCGCCCTGCAGCTTGTCGATCATTTCCGACGCCTGCGCCTTGTTGAGACCCTCGGGAACTTCCTCTCCCGCTTCCTGCGCAAGGGTGCCCAGGTAGCTCTTCTGTGGGCCGGTCATCGGCTCGTCGCCGGTGACCCAATCGTCGGGATCCTTCTCGGGGTTCTGATTGACCTGCTCGTTTTCGCTCATACGTTCGTAGATACGCCGAATCGCCGGGTTCCAAACACATTCGCATTCGCGGAGTCGCGGCGTAGGTCACTCGAATGACTTGATTGACAGTTCAACAATGGGCCGAGAATGCTCCACAACACATCCCCTCGATTGGAGTTCCATGAAGACGAAGAACCTGCTGGTCAAGATCGGCATCAGCGGTGCGATCGCTGCGGCCGCTCTGGTCACCGCCCCGGCCGTCGCCTCGGCCGACCCGATCAACGATTTCCTCTGCAGCAGCGGATCGGCCCAGTTCTGCCCGGTACTCCTTCCCCCACCGCCGGCCCCACTGGCAGCACCTGCTCCCTCCGGCGGGGCATTCCAGTACAAGAATTGTGATGCGGCGCGTGACGCCGGTGCCGCCCCGGTCTATCGAGGCGACTACGGCTACGGGCCTCATCTCGACCGCGACGACGACGGCATCGGCTGCGAGTAGCGAATTCGCACTTGTGCAGACAGATAACACTGATTTGTCTGCACAAGTGCGATGTCGGCGGGCGGATACGCTCATCCGGTGAGACGACGCCAGCAACCACCCCTGGCGAAGCGGCACGGTCTCGATCCCGCGCGAATCCGGATGCCCGAGGACGGCACCTGGCGCACCGTCCGTGAGTTCCTGACAGCGACCGAGTTCCGGATTCCTCCGCACCGCATCGACGCCATGTTCGACGCCGACGAGATCGTCGACATGGCCGGTCCCTTACCCTTGGACGCTCCATACGTTCCCGGCGAGGCAGTCTGGTTCCACCGCGATCTACCGTCGGAAACCGTTGTGCCGTTCGATATCTCGATCGTGTACCGAGACGACGCGTTGCTGGTGATCGACAAGCCGCACTTTCTGCCGACCATCCCCCGCGGCGGACATATCCTGCAGACCGCACTCGTGCGATTGCGACTCGAACTCGACCTGCCGCAACTGGTGCCCGCTCACCGACTCGATCGCGTCACCGCAGGCCTGGTCCTGTTCGTCATCGACCCGACACTGCGCGGCGCGTATCAGACACTCTTCCAGGATCGGAAGGTCCGCAAGGAGTACGAGGCGGTCGCACTGCATGACCCCACGCTGACCTTGCCCACCGTCGTTCGCAGCCGAATCGTCTCGGAGAAGGGGCAATTCACCGCCCACCAGGTCGACGGAGAACCCAACGCGCACACCACCGTCGAACTCCTGGAGCATCGAGACGGGCTCGGTCGCTACCGACTGACACCGTTGACCGGCCGCACCCATCAACTGCGATTGCACATGAATTCGCTCGGTGTACCCATCCTCGGCGACGATCTCTACCCGACGGCAACCGGCCGAGCCGTCGACGATTTCACCGATCCGCTCCAATTACTCGCCAGTGCAATCGAATTCACGGATCCAATCTCGAAAGCTGTGCGACGCTTCGAGACCGGATTGAGCTTGGAGCGGTGGACTGAGGGCGCGCGACGGTCAGGGCCGCTCTGATCTGTCGGGTTTTGCCGAGTGACTGACTCGTTTGGCTTCGAGCAGTCGAGCATCCGCACGAGCCAGAAGCGAGTCCATGGTGTCGCCGCGCGAACTCACTGCCGAACCCGAAGACCACGCGCTGGAGGTGAGCGACTGAAGACGCTCCACCAGACTCTGGGCACTCTCCTCATCGATTCCGGGCAGGACGAGGGCGAACTCATCGCCTCCGATGCGCGCGACCACATCGGACGCACGAAGGCCGCGTCGAACTTCGGTGACGAATCGAGCCAGCACGCGGTCGCCGGCGTGGTGCCCGTACTCATCGTTCACTCGCTTGAAGCGGTCCAGGTCGATCATCACCAATGCCAGAGGTGCACCGGACTTCTCTGCCCACCGTAGGTACTGACTTCCGTTGCGCTCAAACCCGATCCGGTTCACAGCCCCGGTCAATGAGTCCGTCTCGACCTGCCGTTGCAAGCGGCGGTAGAGATAGCTCGCAGACTCGAGACAGAACAGCGACGCGAGCATCAGATTGAGCCAGGTGACCGTCAGCGATCCGCTGGGGCTGAGCGCAACGCCGACGCCGGATGCCGCAATCGCCACTCCTACAACCGACCTGGCGACCAGACGACGGAAGAACCATCCGAGATAGCAGGCGAGCAACGGATAGAAAACCAGGTTGTTGATCGCGACGATCCCTTGGGTCGATGTGGCCATCTGGACCGATGTGACCCCGATGAACAAAGCGCAGCCCAGCAAGGCGATGCTCCGCGGAAACCTCTCACCCATCGCCGCCGGGATCAGAACCACAACTACGGCGACGGCCGTCCAGAGCCATGTCCACAACCGACCGAGAGCGCCAGGATCGGAGGTGACGGCGTCGAGCACGCCACTGACGGCCACGACCGCGGAGGCAAGCGAGGTGACGTTCGCAAACGGTGGATTCGTCCACAACCGTGTCTTCAAGTGCAGTAACGGTCGACTGCGGCGCGTCCTCATGGCGACAATTGTGAGCGCAGAACGAGGCCACGGTCGACCGGGGCGGTGTCGACGCCTCTCCGCGGCACCCCGAGCGAACAAAACCCGGCCCACCCTTGCGGGCGGACCGGGTTCGAACAACTACCGACAGAAACGTCTGCCTTTCATCGAGAAGGCGGCGCGCCAGGCAGGCACGTGGACGATCGAGCTGGTGCAGAGGTAGTCGGTCTTGCCGACGAGCATCGAGATCCGATCTTCATCCACCGCGATACGGCCAGTTGTAGCTGGAAGAGACTGCAATCGAGTGGCTGCAACTTCTATATGCCGTGATATCCGAGACGTTCGTAATACTCTCCGTCACTACTCATCGCGGACATGATGCGACCATCCATTGTCGACCACGCCCCCAGGCGACACGGCTCTATGAGTTCGGATGTCTCCCATGCCATCAGTTCCGGTGTACTGACGTCCAAAGCGACACCCCGCGAGCCTTCGCGAACAACAACCACCAAGTTGTCGAGCGCGGGACGCCTGTCCTCGGGCAACGTGTCGAAACTTTCATCGACGTACTCGAAGTCTGGCACCTCGGGCGCAACGAAGTCCGATGCAATCGTTCGCAGCCGATCCGACAGCAAGAGTCCACCGAACTCGGCGCGGAATCCATCGTGTACTTGGGTGTGGAACCGACGGAGATCCTCCGGGAGTCGAGGCCAGAAATCTGGAAGCCGACTCGATTCGGCCGGTAAATAACCGAAGCATGCGTCGAATGGCAGGGGCGAGGCGTTTCGGAGAATGGCGTATACGAGGATGACCCGAGTCGCATCTCCCTGTCGCGGGAGCACCCGGGCGAGAAGGACATCGATGCCACGGTCGCGAAGGTTGGCAATTGTTCCAGGAAATCGTCCCGGGACTGCGTCTTCCCACATTTTCAGCGCCCGCTCGACAGCTCGAGTGCCGTCGAGTTCGGCGATAGCCAGCCACGACGATGGGAGCGAACGACGTTCGTCGTCCGTCAGGTCACCAACGCTGAGGAGTTCGAGGCGCTCGAACGGATGATGGCTGGTGATGTAGTCCTCGAAGTCGCTGAGCTGCGTCACCGTTCGTCCTTCACCAGATCCCGGCCCCACAATCCAGTCGTCGACCACAGTTGATCATCTCAGTCGAAGGATCGAGGCTCAGGGGAGTTTGCGGAGACGTCGGATCTCTCTCCATCCGCTGACTCCCCACGCAATGGCGGCGAGCACCAGCAACAATCCCGCCAGAGTCCAGAAGAGCTTCATCGGCACCGGCTGAGATGCATATCCAATCATCAGAACACCGAAGACGATCAACACTGCTGATCCCCACCAGGTGGAACGGCGAACGGTTCGGATCGTCTCGTGTTTCTCCGCCACAGACATGGTTGTCCCCGTCCGGTCGGTCATCGACGCCAACAGAAGTTGGACACTCGGTTCCTCCGACGAACTGACCTTCATGAACGGCATCGCGATCACGCGGACAGCGATTGCCGCGCCGAACACCGCAACGAGCAGTGACACCCACACCGGAATGTCGGACAGACCTAGGGCCTTCCAACTCGCCGACAATCCGAGGATCAGCAGAAATGATGCCACGTAGACGATTGCCAACTTGGTTCGCGGACTCGGACGGTCTCTCATCTCGCGCTTCCTTTCCACATCTCGACCACCCATTGGAGTGATCATGCCTTGATCGCAATGTCGGGGTTCGGGACGTGGGAGTCGCCCGGCTCTTCCTGCGGCGGAGCCGAAGGCGTTTGTTCCGGTTCCGGTTCCGGGGCGTGTTCCGGCTCGGGTTCGGGCTCCGGCTCGGGCTCCGGCTCCGGCTCCGGCTCCGGTTCAGGCTCTGGTTCAGGCTCGGGTTCCGCTTCCGGCTCGGGTTCCGGTTCAGGCTCGGGTTCCGGTTCAGGGGCTTGTTCCGGTTCAGGGGCTTGTTCCGGCGGCACTATTTCTTCCGGAGGCGCAGGCGGAGCCGGAACTGTTCCCGGAACCGTCGAGCCCGGAGGGGACACCCCGCCCTGGCCGAACATGTTCTTCAGGGAGTTCCACAGATCTTTGAAGAAGTCCCAGATGTTCCCTCGGTTGCCCCAGATGCCGTGCCAATTCGACCACACCCAGAACAGCGGTCGTTTCCACAGGTTCGCAATGAAGCCCTTCAAGACGCCCTTCAAGATCAGTTCGAGAAGCAGCCGGAAGATCCCGGCAGCACCGAGAGCACCGAGTGCCACGCCGTCCACACCGAATAGTCCAGCGACGATAAGTCCGATGATTGCCGTGAAAATGAGTGAGCTGATGAAGGTCTTGAAGATTTCGGGAAGGACTTCGTCGAATATCCCTTTCCCGAGGCACCCACCGACGTTGTTATGGCCGAAGAAGCAGAAGTTGTCGCTGAATGGGTTGTAGTCCGCACCAGGGTTGAAGGGATTCAGATCATTCCAATTGAACCCGGCGAGTTGAACCGTGTACTGCGCTGCATCGGTATCGACAGGGGGAGAACGCCATTCCCCGGGATCAGCCTGCTCCGCTATCTTATCCTCTTCCGGCGGACGAGCACGCAGGGTTGTGGTCGCTGCTGCTTCTTCTGCGCCTGGTGTGTTCGTGCCGGAGAGTGGTTCCGTCTGGCTTCGGTCATCCGAATCTGCCACAGGGGGCTCGATCGTCGCTTGTTGCCCATTCGATGGGAAGTCCTGAAACGCAGCCGCTTCCGCACCAGGGACCGGAACGATCGGAGTTCCGTTATAGGTGGGGAAGTTCGTCGGCGCGTTCGCTCCGACGTTCGGACCGCCGCCAGGTGATTGCATGCCGGGAAGTCCGACGGTGGTCGTCGGAGTCGCAGTGGTGGTAGTAGTCGGGGCAGTCAGGCACGGGTTGACTACCTCTGGCGGTATCGGTGCCCCTGGTGGCAATGAGTTGATCAGGTTCAGGTAGATCTGGTGATCGCGGGCTCTCACGGCTGCGCAATCGTCAGCGGGGCTGGCGTAAGCAGGCCCGGTGGTGATCGAGATACTCAAACCGACAGCCCCTGTCACGAACGCTCCGGCTGCGAGAAAGCCGATCAGCATTCTGCGTGCTGGTCGATCCTCTACACGCACTGCCGGTGTTCTCGAACTCCACCTCATCCAGCACCCCTACAAGTAGATAGCTGAAACATAACTAGAAAGTGCGAGGAAGGTACCAACCTTCGGAGGCCACCCTAGGACTGTACCGTCGAACTTGACTGGGAAGATGGGTCTCAAACTGGTCAATTCCAGTCCGTTAGATGGCTTGACCTGCTTGACCACCACTGCGGCTACAGTGATTCGGATCATAGTCACAGAACGGTTACGCCTACGGTTCGCTTGATAGTAGCTAGCACATAGTCGTGCGCTCGCTCCCGACAATTAGGTACGGAAGCATGGACCCGGAGCGCCAGTGCGCCAAAACGTTCCTGATTCTGCTCGCGGAGCCGACAAAAGCGCTCAAACGTCGATCCGAACGACATGCTGTCTCGATTGCACAACAAGCGATAACGCCGACGAAGCCGAACTTGGATGTGTGGATCCTGCTGGTCATCTTCTTGCCGTTTGCGTGATCGCTCGCGTGGCTGGTCGCCCTATTGCTGACGGAATCTGGGGTGGGGTGGCCCTGGCGGTCGAGGTAACAGCAGGCGCAATACGTCGGCGTCCCCGGAGAACGAAACTCGTCCTGGCCGGCGGACTGCGCAGAATCCTGATGCCGATGCGGAGTTCCTTCGGCAATGCCGCGAATTGGCGGAAGAACAACGTCGAGTCGAGCGAGAGCGACGCCGTGAGCCAACATGTGACGTGGGCAGCTCGTCGGCAGGGCTCGATCGTGACCGGGTCACAACGGCCTCTGCCGATCAATCAAAGAACCTGAACTAGGAACGGAAAGTGTTCATATTCAGTTGTGCGGCAGTAACACGCAACTGACTATGAACCGAAGAACTCAACGATTCACTGAGGGTTCACGGAGTCGACAAGACAAAGGTCGGTCGGCACACCCATAGCTGCACGCTACAAGCAGCAGCGCTCGAACTGGTGACACACGCCGTCCGATCTCAACGACCGCCAGTACGGCGGACGATCTAGCCTACCGACACTCCCAGTTATGGGAAGAACGTGCTGAGGTGGCCTTTTGTCGGAGAGGCCGCGGGAAACAGAATTCTCATGGGCAACCGCGCATAAATGTGGAGTGACCACGCTCGGGCTTACGGGGCCTGATCTTGGTCGAAATTTTGTGTGTTGAGACGTGGGCGCGAAGCCATGACGCGAGTCAGGATGGCGGTGGCAAGATGCTCCGCACCAATCGCAGGGAGTTCGCGACGGCGGAACCGCCTCCAGGAGCGGCTACGGTGGGCAGTTGGTGTTTCGCATCGATCGACTATCTGGCCACCCTGCGACGTCGAACATTGCAACGGCATTGGGGTTCGGACCGGCGGTAACTCAGTTTTGATACCGAAGCCCGTCGACGATGACATCGAAGGTCGTGCGGCCCGGCGTATTGAGGTCCGCGACCAGCGAAGGCCCCGCTAGATCGCAGCACGTTCACGGGGCCTGACTTTTTGATCGGCCGGTCATGACTCGCCGACGTTGACGTCCGACTGTGCGTGGACGGTCACTCGTAGCCGAACTCTGCATAGCTTTCCACTGGTGCGCTCAGACAGTCCATCAATGCTGCGTCGATCGCCGACCATGTCTCCAGCTTGCTCGGTTGAAAAAGATCAGTCACATCCCATGCCGCGAGGTCGGGGTCGGACAGGTCCACCGCGACACCGTCGGAGAATGTCCGGACGAGGACGACAAGATCTTCCAGTCGCGGGATTCGCTCCGCCGGCAACGCGTTGAAATTCTGGTCGAGGAACGCGGGCTGCGGCGCTTCCGCTCGCACGGGGTCGGCGCTGACCGGGCGGAGACCCGTCGACGGGAGGAGCCCGCCGAGCTGAGTCCGGAGCCCGTCGTGGACACCGGTGTGGAAGCGGCCGATGTTATGGGACAGCCTGGACCAGAAGGGCGGGAGTGCGTCAGCCGGCGCGGGGAGGTAGCCGAAGCAGGCATCGACCTTGCGCACGGGCGAGGAGACAGAGAGTGCGTATACGAGTACAAGGCGAGCGGGAAACTCCCCGCCGGGGTACGCACGGCCGATCAGCACGTCGAGGCCACGACTTCGGATGTCTGCGACAGTGCCGGGAAGCCGGGATGGAAGCGCGGCTTCCCAGAGCTGGAGTGCTACTTGCACTGCGGCCGGACCCTCGATCTGCGCGACCGTGATCCATCCAGGCGGGATGATTGCTGCCTCCTCCGAGGTGAGGTCGGCGGGATCGACGATCTCCAGCCGCTCGAAGGGGCCAGACGTGGGCATCAGCGCCTCGAGCTGGTCGCAGAGTGACATCTCGTTCCTCCTTCTGAGCACCGGACAGGTCGAAACGCCAGCGTAGGCGTTTAAGGGATGCTGCGGCGGCGAGCAGTTCACGACCTGAATCCGGGTTCACGTACAGCTGCCCTGGCGAGGACTCCTCCCTCGGCAGGACGATCGCCGTCACCACGTGGGTGTCGTCGAGCCACGAGACGAACCCGTACTGGTCTGCGGACTTCCCATCCGCAGCGAAGGTCATCGTGCGGGTTCCGGTGCTGTCCGCGTCCGCAATGACGGCTGGCTCGGCGGGGACGAAGATCCCCTCGCCGGCCTCGCCGGTAAAACTGAACCTTGAGCAATCTGGCGAATCGGCCGGACGGCGCACTCTCGGCCTTGGCAACTCCTGCGCGGACAGCGTGACGAAGGAACCGGGCAGGGCAACACTGACAGACTCCACGGCCGTTCCTGCAGGGAGCATCTCGCCGCTCGAGCCCACTTTGCCGCACTCCGGCGGAGACACTGTCAGCGTGGGTTGCGGATTCCGCTGCCCCGAAGCAGCACCGCGCCATCAGCCCCGGAGCGTCACCGCGCCATCAGCACTGTGCGGAGGCGACGGCGAGCGCAGTCCGATCCGGCGCAACTGTCCATTTTCTAGCTTGGCAGTCGAGGTATCGCCTTACCAGCCCCGCATCCTCGACCGAATTCGCGGCGCGCCCGCCCAACCAAGCACGTCCCTGCAGAGAAGGGTCTACGGGTTGCCCTCGTCATCTGTTGTTCGGAGTTCCCTGTCTCCTGCGATGAGACTGTTCTCGAATCTCCCGTCCCTGCGGTTCCGCCACATGGTCTGGGCGCTGACAGCGACTGCGAGTGCGGCTACACCCAGGGCGACCACCAGAAAGTTCGACGGGTGTCGCCCCGTCAGCAGGGCGTTGGCGTTGGCGAAGGCTACGACAGCAAAAATGCCGCAGCTGAACGCGAGGACGTATTTGATAGTGATGGCCCGTTGGATTCGGAAGTTGCGGACTGCGTGGAGTAGCCGTTCTGCATCTTCTCGGGTGTAGTTGGAGATGAGTTGGCTTCGTAACCTGCGCATTTCAGTCTTGGCGTTTGCTGTGTTCGCGAGGTTGAAGACGTTCATCGGCTGCCCCTTCGGTCGATAGAGACTGTTGCAGGCTCTCGATGTCGACCAGTGTGGCATCGCGTCCCCTGAATCTCAGGGACCGTGCGCGCACAAACAGGCGGTGGTTTACTCGACGAATGAGCTGGTCGGTGCGGGGATGGTTTCAACGGCGACAGCGGCCAGCCGAACCGCCGCTGTCCGAGCAGGAACAAGGCGAGACGCCCGAGGCCCCGACCGCGCTCACACAGTTCTACGAGCATCAACGCATAACGTGGGAGAAGGCGAAGGCCGAGTTCGAGTCCCGCGAATGGCCCTTCCGAATCGTGGGAGATGTGTCGCAGTGGGCGCGTACTTGGCTCCCAGACGACCTCGACGACGCGTCGCCGACAGAGTTGGAAGCTGCGTACGTGCACGGTGAGATCCCGAGGATGCCGTTCACGCCCGGCGTTAGGCTGGAGGAAGTTGTGATCGCGAAGGCAGTCGAAGACGGCATCGTGACTCTTCCCATGCCTGGGAGACTGGCCAGAGCGTATGTGCTTCGAGACCCCATTACCGAGCTCGAAACTGCCGCGGGCTACGGACTGACAGTCGCGGACAGTTCAGTGCTGCAGATCCGCGCTGGCGCCGGCACGATCGAAATCGGAGAACTTGGTAATTCGGATGGTTCCCCGCTGCACGGCGCGGCCGCGATCGAGCGAATAGTCCACCAAGTCATCGACACCTTCGCTCAAGTGCGGCCCTTCCTCCACCACCCCTGGTACACGGACCGCAAGGCCATCAGGCCGTATCGTCAGCCAATACGATGAGCCGATCGAGCGTTGGGTGAGGTAATTCGTGGCAAAGGGCCGCGCTGACAAGCGAGAAGAAGTCGTTCCGAAGCGCGAACAACCGGATCGAGCGGTGGCGGACGAAGCCTGCGGTCGCGGAGACGGCCTGAAAGGTTGGCAACCATGTTCTGGAAATACGTGGTGTGGATCGTCAAATGCGTGGGCTATTGGATCGGCGCATTCATCGCCGGTGGTGCGTCCGGTGTGGGTGACCTAGGTCCTGCGCCCAAGCGGCCCCGGAGACAACGCACTTACCCCTACGACAAGACCTCCGACCCCAGGAAGGGACAGCACAGATGACGACCGCACGTCCGTCTAGCCCTCGCTGGCCCGCCATGCTGCTGTTAGTCATCTGGATAGGGTTCGTCCTGCTGGTCGGTATCGGATGGGCGCTCAGCATGCCGACTGGTGTCCGAATCGCGCTCTGGGCCACAACGATCGTGATCGGCACACCATTGCTCATCGCTACCGCCGAGTCGGCTCGAATTGTATTTCAGGACCTGAGCGCATGGCTCGAGGGCGACAGAGTGGTTGCGCCGTTGTCGCATGGTTTGGGTGTGTCGATTGCGGCATTCATCGCGGCGATCGTCGCGCATCCGAAGGTGACCGCCAAGGATGCGACAGCATGGCCGAAACCGTTGCGGTCCTGACCTTCTCGACCCATATCGGTGGTTCGGTATCGCCACGAGCACGCCAAGAATGACCAGAAGCCCTCTCCGTGAGGCGGAGAAGAACAGCTTCGAGGGCGACCTCGAGCACATCGATGTGGTGTTGCACGCAGACTGGCTCGAAAGGATCCAACGTGCGGCGTGGGCGATTTCAACGCTCTGGTGATCTGAGTGACGTCGATTTCGGTAAAGGACATGATTGTGGATTCCGATGTGGACATCGTCAGAGTGCTACACACGCGATGGGCCCGGAAGAGCGGTTGGCTCAAATTGATCGGACTCGTTCTTGGCGCTGGACTTGTGGCGACGAGTTCGATCGTGATGTACGAGGCGTACTCGAATACTGTTTTCGCGGTGGGAGTCGTCGCGGCCGGGGGGTTTGTGTTGTTCGGCGCATCGATGCTGGTCTTCGCTGGCCTTCCCCCTCGGCGTGCATCGCGTGCGGATGAGGTGGGGAATGGTCGTGTTTTCACCATGAACCCTCTCGGTCAATGGGCGTCGGCATTGTGGTTGTGGTCGGCGTTGGTCTCCTGTGGGCTGTGTTTCATCGGGATCGGGCTGAACCACGCGAGCAGGACCGGTGGTGGCTCGGACAACGGGATCTGGTGGTTGGTGCTCGGTGCCCTCGGGATCGGCGCGAGCATTTTCTCTCCTCTGAGGTACGTCGGGCGGTTTCGTATCGACATCGACGGCGATGGCATGCGTATGGAACTGGGCCGCGCATACAGCGGGTATGTGCGTTGGTCCGATGTCAGCGCGATCGAACCGTCCGATCGCGGGCGCTATCCACTCGACCTCGTGCTCGAGCCAGGTGTTCGTGTCGAGAACACCTCACCGTGGTCGTCGCTGTACCGGTTGGGGCCGGGAATCATCACCGAAGCGTCGCCTTTCCAAGACGGCTACGTACGCCTCGAATGCGGCGGATGGACGAGCGAGACGAGCGCACTTCTGGAAGAGATTGCCTACCACGTGATCGCGGAGGATCCCACCGAACAGGAAGCGGACTCATGAGGAAGCCGGACATCGTTGTGTACGCCGTTCTGGTCGTGATCGCAGTTCTCGCTGTGCTGTTCATAGCCTTCTCCGAGTCCGAGCATGTTTTCGGACTCTTCCTCAGCATCAGCACTTTTCGCGCATACATATAGTTCAGGCTTGTCGAGGTACTCACCCGCGAGCGCGGCAGTAGTAAACCGACGCTGGGTCTACCGTCTCGTGCCGTCAGCCCGCGTCAGACGCACCCGCACCTCGTATCGGATGTCCCCACTCGGGAGCGCAAACTTCATCCACGCCTTTCCGCAACGCTATGGCGCGGTCCTACCGAGGACGTGTCACATGTGTGGCATACCGGAGCGTGGCCAGGTGCTTCGATGTCAGGGGCGGTTTGTCTAAACCGCCCCTGACATGTGGCGGAAGCGGAGGGATTTGAACCCCCGGACGCTTTTACACGTCTCTCGCTTTCAAGGCGAGTGCATTGGGCCGCTCTGCCACGCTTCCGTGTGCGATCTTAAACGGCCGAGCGCACCGAGTCCCAATCGCCCCTCATCGCCGCGGTGTCGAGCCGGACGCGTCCATCGCGGCGTCGACCTTCTCGAAGATGTCGCCCAGCACCTCGAGTTCGTGGGGCGAGAGGATGTCGACGAGGTGTTGACGGACGCCGCGGACGTGGGTGGGTGCCGCCTCCGTCAATCGCCGACGGCCCTCGTCGGTGATCACCGCGAGCACGCCTCTGCCGTCGTTGACGCAGGTACTGCGAGACACCATGTCCTGGAGTTCCATTCGCCTGATCTGATGCGTCAGGCGACTTCTGGAGGACAGGACACCGTCGGCCAGCTCACTCATTCTGATGGAGCCGTCGACCGATTCCGACAACATCACCAGGATGCGGTATTCGGCCATCGACAGATCGTGGCGATCCTGCAGATCCTTGTTCAATACCCCCATCAATCGTTGCCCGCCGTCCATATAGGCGCGCCATGCTTTCATTTCCGCAGTATCGAGCCACTGCGGGTCCCCCCCGGGACCAATGGCTAGTTCGGCCGTCACGCGTGTCATCTTAGGCAGGAAATCTACCCACGAGTAGGTTGACGCGGTTCGAGGCCCTGTTCGGTACAGCGCCCTAAGGTCGAAGAATGACCGATCCCAACATCGACCCGCCGTACGTTGCCGCCGCCGACCGCTACGAGTCTATGCTCTTCCGCCGAGTGGGCTCACGTGGCCCCCGACTTCCGGCGGTGTCGCTGGGACTGTGGCACAACTTCGGTGACGACGTACCGCTGATGAACCAGCGCGCAATCCTGCGTCGCGCATTCGATCTGGGTATCACGCACTTCGATCTGGCCAACAATTACGGCCCGCCGTACGGCAGCGCGGAGAAGAACTTCGGTCGCATCTTCGCGGAGGATTTTGCCGGATATCGCGATGAGCTGATCATCTCCAGCAAGGCCGGCTGGGACATGTGGCCCGGCCCCTACGGCTTCGGCGGCTCCCGCAAATACCTCCTGTCCTCGCTCGAACAATCGCTGACCCGGATGCGACTCGACCACGTCGACATCTTCTACAGCCACCGCCCCGACCACGACACCCCGATCGAAGAGACTGCGGGCGCACTGATCAGCGCTGTGCAGCAGGGCAAAGCCCTGTACGCGGGCATCAGCTCGTACAAGCCCGAGGGCACGCAGAAGATGGCGGACCTGCTCGCCGATGCGGGTGTTCCCCTGCTGATCCATCAGCCGAGTTATTCGATGGTCAATCGCTGGATCGAGCCCGAATTGCTCGGCACCCTCGATGCGGTCGGCGCGGGCGTCATCGCCTTCTCACCTCTGGCGCAGGGCATGCTCACCGACAAGTACCTCGACGGCGTCCCGTCGAATTCGCGCGCAGCGCAGGGTAAATCACTGAATCCGGACTGGCTCACCGATGACCACATCGGGCATCTCCGGGCGTTGAACGACATCGCCGCCACTCGCGGCCAATCCCTCGCGCAACTCGCCCTGAGCTGGGCCCTGCGCGACCCGCGCGTGACCTCGGTACTGATCGGCGCATCGAGCGTCGAACAGCTGGAGAACAACGTGGCGGCATTGAAGAACCTGGACTTCACCGAGACCGAACTCGCCGAGATCGACACGCATGCCGAGGACTTCGGGATCAATCTCTGGGACCTGTAGGAGTGCCTGCGGCAGTGGAGGCGCACTATGGAGACATGCGTGCCATCACACTCAGAGAATTCGGCGATCCCGACGTCATGGAATGGACCGAGGTCCCCGACCCACGTCCGAGCCGCGGGCAGGTGATCGTCGATGTTTCGGCCACCGCCGTCAACCGCGCCGATCTGATGCAGCGTCAGGGCAATTACCCGCCGCCTCCGGGTGCCAGTGACATCCTCGGTCTCGAGTGCTCGGGCATCATCTCCGAACTCGGCGAGGGCGTCAGCGGCTGGAACGTCGGCGACAGGGTCTGCGCTCTGTTGGCCGGCGGTGGCTACGCCGAGCAGGTCGCCGTACCCGCCACTCAGCTGTTTCCCATTCCTCGGGGCCTCGATCTACATGTGGCAGCGGCACTTCCGGAGGTCGCCTCCACAGTGTGGTCCAACCTGGTGATGGATGCACACATGCGTTCGGGGCAGGTACTGCTCGTTCACGGCGGCGGCAGCGGAATCGGCACTCACGCAATCCAACTGGCCAAACAGATGGGCGTGACCGTCGCCGTCACCGCCGGATCGAAGTACAAGCTGGACATGTGCGCCGATCTCGGAGCCGACATCCTGATCGACTACAAGGACCAGGATTTCGTCACCGAGATCCGTTCACAGACACAGGATCACGGTGCCGACCTGATTCTGGACAACATGGGAGCGAAGTACCTCGACCGCAACCTCGACGCATTGGCCATGGACGGCACCGTCGTCACCATCGGTATGCAAGGCGGCGTGAAGGGCGAGCTGAACTTCGGAAAACTCCTCGCCAAGCGTGGCTCGGTACACGCAGCCGGCTTGCGTGGCCGACCCGAAACCGGGCCGTCGAGCAAAGCGAACATCGTCGCAGACATGACCGCACACCTGTGGCCGATGATCTCCGAAGGCCGCGTCACCGCCGTCGTGCACGCCGAGATCCCGATAACCGAAGCAGCGCAAGGACATCGAATGCTCGACGAGGCCGAGACCATCGGGAAAGTGATCCTGCGAATCCAGTAGCGCGCAGGTCGGCGGTCGTGCGCGGAACCTCGTAGTGGGCTACGAGGCCGGAGTGGAGCCTGCGGAACGACCCGGAGGCTCCTCGTGCACGTGCGGCGAAGCCGCTCTAGAGGGCGAGCGCAGTGAGCGCTTTGACGAGCTGATCGATCTCGTAGCGGGTGGTGTACGGAGCCAGACCGATGGTGACGGCACCACCCTCGTCGTTGACGCCCAACGCGTCGAGCAACCGACTGCCACCGTGGACTCCGCTGACACTGCCGATTCTGGCCTGCGCGAGTTGCTCGGACACCTTCACCGCGGGCATGCCCTCGACGGTGAAGCTCAGGGTGGGGATGCGCGTCGGTGCGTTGCCCAGCACCATGACGTGGTCGAGAGAATCGAGCGCCTTCATCAGGTAATCGAAAAGACCGTCGTGGTAGTGCTGCAACGATCCGATCGACAGTTCGAGGCGCTCGCGACGCGTCCCGGTGGCTGCGTCGTCCAGATTTGCCAGGTAGTCGATGGACGAGACCACGCCCGCCAACAATGCGTACTGATGGGCGCTGACCTCGAGCCTCTCGGGTCCCTTGGCCGACGGGTTCAACGACATCGACGGCAGCTGTTCCAGGAGCGTCGGGTCGCGGAAGATCAGCGCACCGACCGACGGCCCACCCCACGCGGCCGTGTCGATCGCGACGATGTCGGCCCCGAGTTCCTTGATGTCGACGTGGGCGTACGGGGCAGCTCCGGCCGCGTCGACCACGATCAGGCCACCGACCTCGTGCACCAGATCCGCCGCGACCCGAACATCGGGCGCACTACCGACGATCGGCGACGCCGCGGTGACCGCAACGAGCCGAGTGGTGGAGGTGATCAGGTCGTCGAACTGCCAGGTGGGCAACTCGCACGTATCGATCTCGACCTCGGCCCATCGCACGTGCGCGCCCGAGCGGCTGGCGACCCGCAGCCACGGTGCAACGTTCGCTTCCTCGTCCAGACGCGAGAGCACCAGACCGGTTCCCAGCCCCAGCCGCGAGCTCATCGAATCCGCGAGCCAGGACAGCAGCGTCGCGCGGTCCGGACCGATGACCACGCCGGACGGGTAGGCACCGACCAGGTCGGCGATCGCGACGCGAGCAGATTCCAGCAGAGCTGCACTGCGCTTGGCCGAGGTGTTGCCGGCCGAATGATTGGAGGCACTGTGCCGAAATGCGGTGGACACAGCGGTCGACACACGGTCCGGGATCAGCATGCCCAGCTGAGGGTCGAGATGAATCCACCCGTCACCGAGCGAGGGGATGGAACCTCTCACTCGTGCGACGTCGTAACCCATGCCGGACACTCTAAGCGCCGACCGGTGAAGCATGTGTTCCACGTCCTGTTTCCCCAGGGAACGGTTGCCCACCTCGCACGCTCGATCCTCCCGGCCTCCACTGTTCCCGACGACCGAACCAGGATAATCGCCCCGGACGATCGCGCAACGGCGAGCGACGCGTAAAGATGGATATATGACTCAATCCGAGCCGAACAGCGCATCCGAGGACCATGTCGTTGTGATCGGCCCCAATGGAGAACCACTCGCCCTGAGCCGCGAGGAAGCGACGGCCGCTGCGGCTCGCGCCGCCGGATCCTCCGCGAACGACGGATCGGACGATGGCTCGGGCCTGTCGGAGATGGTCGAGCAGCCCGCGAAGGTGATGCGCATCGGCACGATGATCAAGCAACTTCTCGAGGAGGTGCGCGCCGCACCGCTCGACGACGCGAGCCGGACGCGGCTCAAGGAAATCCACAAGTCGTCTATCCACGAACTCGAACAGGGCCTCGCACCGGAACTGCGCGACGAACTCGAGCGCCTGGTACTGCCCTTCGGAGACGACGTGGTCCCCACCGACGCGGAACTGCGCATCGCGCAGGCTCAGCTCGTCGGCTGGCTCGAAGGCCTCTTCCACGGCATCCAGACGGCCCTGTTCGCTCAGCAGATGGCCGCGCGGGCTCAACTCGAACAGATGCGGCAGGGTGCGTTGCCTCCCGGTGTGATGGGCGCTCCGGGTGGCGGCCAGGGTGGCGGGGGCCACGGCGGCGGCGGTACCGGCCAGTATCTGTAGCAAGCTCGGAATGAGCGCAGTCTCCGAAGAGAGGTAGTGTCGACCGTCGTGTCGGCACCAGCGAAGGATCCCGAGAGCGAGGCAGGAGCTCACATGACTGCTCCGGTTTCGGACTCACAGACTTATCGGCGCGCTTTCGGCGACCTGAGAACCGGTTTCAGCCAGCGCGAACTGTGGCTGCATCTCGGCTGGCAGGACATCAAGCAGCGGTATCGCCGGTCGGTGATCGGTCCGTTCTGGATCACCATCGCCACCGGTGTGCAGGCAATCGCCATGGGTTTGCTGTATTCGGTTCTGCTCAACATCGATCTGCGCGAGTTCCTGCCGCACGTCACTGTCGGCTTGATCGTTTGGGGTCTGATCAGTGCCGCGATTCTCGAAGGCGGAGACGTCTTCGTCGCGAACGAGGGACTGATCAAACAGCTGCCGAGCGCGTTGAGTGTGCACGTCTATCGCCTGGTGTGGCGCCAGCTGTTGCTGCTCGGCCACAACATGCTGATCTACGTGATCATCATCGCGATCTTCTGGCCGCCCGGCGGGCTGCACTGGACCGTGATCTTCGCGATCCCCGCGCTGGTTCTGATCCTGCTGAACGCGGTGTGGGTATCGATCCTGTTCGGCATCGTCGCCACCCGCTACCGCGACATCGCACCGATCCTGAACAGCTTCGTCACGCTGATGTTCTTCATGACGCCGATCGTGTGGACCACCTCGGGACTCGAGTCGATGGGCGGCGAGGCCGCGAACCGCGCCAAGCTCGTCGAGATCAACCCGCTCTTCCATTACCTCGACATCATCCGGGCCCCATTGATCGGCGAGGATCAGCAGGCGTACCACTGGTACATCGTGCTCGGCTTCACCGTCGTCGGATGGGCGCTGGCCATCGTCGCACTCAAGAAGTACCGGGCCCGCGTGCCCTACTGGGTTTAGGGGTATTCGAGTTGTCCATCAGCATCAGCACCCACGACGCGTGCGTCGACTTCCCGATCTTCGACGCCAAGACGCGGTCACTGAAGAAGGCGTTCCTCGGCAAGGCCGGCGGTGCCATCGACCGCAACTCCTCCGACGTCGTCGTCGTCGAAGCTCTCAAGAACATCACGATGAACCTCAAGGACGGCGATCGCGTCGGACTGGTGGGACACAACGGTGCGGGCAAGTCGACGCTGCTGCGTCTGCTCTCGGGCATCTACGAGCCGACGCGGGGCAGCGCCACCATCCGCGGCCGCGTCGCGCCGGTGTTCGATCTGGGCGTCGGTATGGACCCGGAGATCTCGGGCTACGAGAACATCATCATCCGCGGCCTGTTCCTCGGGCAGACCCGCAAGCAGATGCTCGCGAAGATGGACGAGATCGCCGACTTCACCGAACTCGGCGACTACCTCGACATGCCGCTGCGTACCTACTCGACGGGCATGCGCGTGCGCGTCGCGATGGGCGTGGTCACCAGCATCGATCCGGAGATCCTGCTGCTCGACGAGGGCATCGGAGCCGTCGACGCGGAATTCATGAAGAAGGCTCGGCTTCGCCTGCAGGAGTTGGTGAAACGATCGGGAATCCTGGTGTTCGCCAGCCACTCCAACGAATTCCTGGCCCAGCTGTGCGACACCGCGATGTGGATCGATCACGGTCAGGTGCGGCAGCAGGGCGGGATCGAGGACGTGGTGCGCGCATACGAGGGCAATGACGCGGGAGACCACGTCGCGCAGATCCTGAAAGAGATCGAGCGGGAAGACGCAGCGGGAGTGACGCCTGCGGAACGACCGGATGGGCAAGCCGGTGCCTGACCGGATCATCGGGGTCATCGTCACGCACAAGCGACGTGAGTTGTTGGCTCTCTCGCTCGACGTCATCGGCGCACAGACGCGTCCGCTCGATCATCTGGTCGTCGTCGACAATGCCGACGAGCCGGCCGTACGCGAACTGGTGGAATCGATCGACCTGCCGGCGACGTATCTCGGTTCGCAGCACAATCTGGGCGGCGCAGGCGGGTTTGCCCTCGGAATTCTGTATGCGCTCTCGCTCGGTGCGGATTGGGTGTTCCTCGCCGACGACGACGGGCGCCCCGAGGGCCCGAAGGTACTCGAGACTCTCTACGACTGCGCCCTCACCCACGGATTGGACGAGGTCTCCCCCGTCGTCTGCGACATCGCTGACCCGGACCGGTTGGCCTTTCCGCTACGTCGCGGCGTCGAGTGGCGTCGGCTGCGTTCGGAATTGATCGACCCCGAGAATCCCGATGACGACCTCCTCGAAGGCATCGCATCGCTGTTCAACGGAGCACTGTTCAAGGCGTCGACGATCGACGCGGTCGGCGTGCCCGATCTACGGCTGTTCGTGCGCGGCGACGAGGTGGAAGTACACCGTCGATTGCAGCGCTCGGGCCTGAAGTTCGGCACCTGCCTCACTGCGGCCTACGTCCACCCCAACGGGGCCGAGGAGTTCAAGCCGATCCTCGGTGGCCGGATGCACACGCAGTACCCGGACGACGCGACCAAGCGCTACTTCACGTACCGCAATCGCGGCTACCTGATGTCGCAGCCCGGCATGCGAAAGCTGCTGCCGCAGGAGTGGATTCGCTTCACCTGGTTCTTCCTGATCACCACCCGCAACCCGAAGGGTCTGGCCGAGTGGTTCCGGTTGCGCGGGCTGGGGCGTCGGGAACACTTCCGCCGACCCTGACGCTGCCTCCAAGGGGTGCGCGCACCCACGTGATACCGCTACCGTGTGCCCATGACGGAACCTCGGAAGCTCGCTGATCGCATCAAGTCGTCGGCACGGGAGAAGCTTCAACGAGCGATCGGCGAGGTTCTGGCTCAGCAGACCGCCCAGCTGGCCGAGCAGACCAACGATCAGCAGGCGAAATTGCTCGACGTCCTCGAACGCCAACGCCGTGAGATCGACGATCTCCACGCTTTCATCCGCGGCCTCGAAATGCGGATGCGTCGCGACATCCCGTACGCGTCCGACGTCGAAGCGGCCGCTCAGAGCGCCGAATTCGCCGAAGAGATGATGCCGCAGGCCCCGACGTTCCTGCGGCCGCACGCCACGCTGCGATTCGCGCTCGGCGAGGTCTCCATTCGCGGCATGGCCCTCGAATTCGGGGTCGCCAGCGGCACGACGCTCGAGATCATCGCCGAGGAATTGAGCGCGCGCAAGGACATCACCGTCGTCGCCGGATTCGACGTGTTCTCCGGCCTTCCCGAGGCCTGGCGTACGGGCTTTCCGAAAGGACTGTTCGAGCAGGATACCATCCCCGAGGTGCCCGGGGCGCAGATCGTCCCCGGTCTGTTCGAGGACTCGCTTCCGGGCTTCCTGAAAGGTCACCACGAGAAGTTGGCGTTCCTGCACCTGGACGCAGACCTGTACTCGTCGACGGTCACCGTGCTGGATCTGGTGGCCGACCGACTCGCGGTGGGCACCGTCATCGTGTTCGACGAGTACTTCAACTTCCCCGGCTGGCGCAACCACGAGTACCGGGCGTGGACGGAATTCGTCGCACGCACCGGTACCGAGTTCGACTACCTGGGTTACACCGCCGACAACGAGCAGGTCGTCGTGCGCATTCGCACAGCGCCCGTCGTCGGCTCGAAATAGCTACTGGCCGTACAGGCGAGCCCAGTTCTCTCGGCTCGTCAATTTCGGCACGGCGGCACGGTACGAGGCAGCAACCGTCGGCGTCTCGATGCGCAAACGCTTGAGTGCGGTCACCCCGCGCTTGAGCAGCTCGGACGCATGCGCCTTGTTGCGCTTGCGAACTCGCACACCTTCCTGCGAGCGATCGGTGACGATCGCGTGCGAGAACAGCGAGACGTGCCACCAGTGCGCGTCGTCCGCGGAGATGGCAACAGGACCGGGATTCACCGTGCCGCGCCACTGGTTGAGCACGCGCTTGGCCAGGACGGCGAATTCCATGCTCTTCTTCGGCGGTGGGCCCGCCGGAGTGATGAACATATCCGCCGGACGCACTCCGGGAACGTCGTTCGCGTTGTGGCGCTTGGTTTCTCCGTATGCGGCACGTTCACGCCGGATGGAACCGGCAGCGTCCATTCCGCCGTCGAGCAGATGATCGGGGCCGGCCAGAAAGTCCTCGACGGCCTTGATCAGCGTGTACGCCATGCCGTACTGCATCGACACCAGGTACCGCAGCAGATCGGTGAACAGCTGCTTGGCGAGCGCGCGCCCGTCGAGTTCGATGTGCAGGGCCGCGGTGATCATGCCGTTGCGCAGGTTGAAGTAGCGGTGCCACTCGTCCCAGTCCTTCCACGCGAAGTCGGCATGCCACACCGCTGCGCCCGGAAGCGTTACGGTAGCGAATCCGTTTGCACGAGAACGGTATCCGTACTCGATGTCGTCCCACTGGAAGAACAGTGGCAGCGGGTAGCCGACCTGCCCGACGATCTCGGACGGAATGAGGCACGACCACCACCCGTTGTAGCCGGCGTCGACGCGGACGTCCTGCTGCCGCTTGCGCTTGAACGCACTCTTGTCCGAGATCGCATTCTTGACGTGCACTCCGGCTTCGAGCTTCTGCAGGTTGGCCACCTCGGCACCGACATGCACACGATCGGGGTGCAGCAGGTACAGCATCTGCGCGCCGATGATCGCCGGCTCGACGGTCATGTTGGCGAACGAGTTCATGCGCACGATCGCCTCGGGCTCGCACAGCACGTCGTCGTCCATGAAGATCACGTTGGCCGGATCGCCGCCCTTGCCCTGCACCTCGTAGAGGCCACGGGTGAACCCGCCTGCCCCGCCGAGGTTGGGCTGAGTGATGTAGACGAGCTTGTCACCGAGCTCGGCCGCGACGCGCTGGAACTTCTCGCGCGTCTGCACCTGATCGGTGCCCTGATCGACGACGTAGACGTTGTCGACCCCGAGCAGAGCGATGGGATCGTCGGCCATGGCAGCGACGGTGTTGGCGCAGTCGTCGGCGCGATTGAACGTGCAGATCACCACCGAGGTGGGACGCAGCTTCTCCGGCGCGGCGACGGTCCATTCCGCGTCCTGCACCGACAACTCACTCGACGTGGTGGTGAAGCGGACGTACAGCGCGCCGCCGTCGAGGAACTGCGTCGTGGCGACGGGAACGGCCAATTGGGTCGACGCGTTCGCGGAATCGACCGTTGTACTGGCCATCGTGCGCTCGTGACCCTTGTAGTCCGTGGCCACCAGATCGATCCGACCCGCACCGGCGACGGTCGCCCGGAACACCACCTCGGTGACGGTGGTCCACCGCTGCCAGTAGCTGGCCGGGAACCGTCCGAAGTAGCTGTTGGTGTGCAGCACGCTGCGCTTGGCGATACGAACGCCCGTGCGGGTGCGCTCGGCATTGCCCTTGCCGACCGAGCTGTACATATCGGCACTGACCAGGGGCGACGGACCGTCGAACAGCAGTCTCTGAACTGTCAGTTCGGGCTCACCGTCACCGCCGGCAACAGCCGACACATCCGATGCGGAGCCGAGACGATCGAGAGCAGTGCCGTCCATACCGAGAAGTACCCCATCCGGTTCGAGTAATGACAGTTCGAGCGATGAACATGTGCGGCCGTGTCGACAAGAAGACCACTGACCATGGTTGCACAGCCCCCGACCGATCCGTCAGACGCACGCCGCGCCGAGTTCTGTCGTCCGAGCCGAACGGCGACGGAAGGGTGGCCGATTTCGCCAGGTCAAAGCCCGAAGGACCCATTCGAGCGGTCCATAGCGGAAGTGCGACAACCAGATACGGCTCAGCACGGACTGAACGGTGATCACGACGAGTGCGATGCCGAGCGCGGGGTACACCGACTCGGCCTCGAACAATCCGAACCCCCAGGCAGCGGCCAGTACGACGAACGACGCGGATACGTAGTTCGTCAGGGACATCTTGCCGAGTGGATCGAACACGGCTCGCAGCCCAGCGCGGATCGGGGCCCACTGCCACGCGAGCGCGAGGATGCCGATGTATGCCAGCGCCATGGCCAGACCGGCTCGAGCACCGGGAAGAGAGAAGCGTGGATCACCGGCGCCCGCAGAGATGTAGGACATCATCAGCGGTATCGCGGCCACGCCCGCCACGCAGGTCAGCACCAACCCCGGCACCGCGGACTTCTCCATCATCGCCGGTACTCCCAGCTGTGCAGCGCCCGCCCCCACGAGCAGCAAACCCGGCAACGAGTCGAACCCACCACCGAAGAAACCGAAGCTCGCGACGGTCAAGGCGCAGCCCACGACCACGTTGACGAGGGCCGGTGCCCACACGACCAACGGCATCACAATCAGTCCGACGATCGCATACGCGCGGAGAATGTCACCTCCGTACGCCAGCGAGTGCACCACCCCGATCAGTCCCAGTCCGAGCATTCGGAACATCAGCGGCTGCCACGCACCCACACCGCGTCGACGCGCACCGTCGGCGATCAGATACATGGACACCCCGAACAACAGGGTGAAGATCGGAACGAACCGGGATTGCACCGTGTAGTCGAGCAAGCCCCCGCCTGTTGTTTCGGCGGAGATCTCGGTGATGTCCAGGACGTTGACGAGCAAAATCCCGAACAGAGCGAACCCGCGAAGCGAGTCCATGAAGTGGTATCGAGTCATGATGAACAGTCTTCGGTCTCGGCGGTCGATCCACATCGGCCCAGCGGATGGTCTCGATCATCCGAGCGAATGATCGACGGTGACTCTCGCGACCGATGGAAACCTTGTCGACCGGCGACGACACCGCTCGTCCGCACGCCGCGGTTTCGGTTCCCGGCCACCTCGAGAGATACAGTCGAGTGTCTTTGCCCGAACTCACGGAGTTGACCCTTGACCCCCACGGATACCCCGATCGTGCGCGCCGCCCTGCCCGACAGCAGGAGAGAGCGCCTCGTGTGGGGAGCAGCGGTCGCTGCAGTCGTCGTCCTCGGTTATCTCCTGGTTCTCAGCGTCGATCCCCGGTTCTTCTACATCGACGACACCGAATCGGGTGCCGTACCCAACTGGCTTCAACTCGGACGCATCATGCGCGACGGGCAATTCCCCTCGCTGGTGCTCGATCAGTGGATGGCAGGAAACTATCCCGTCGAGGGCCAGGGCGGCCTGTGGAACCCGGTGCAAATGGCGATCAATTACATCTCGCCGTCGATCGACAACCTGGTACTGCTGGCCACGGTCGTCAAACTCGGCTTCTCGATTCTGTTGGCCTGGGGCGTCTTTCGAGTCGCTCTCGCCTACGGTGCCCGAGCCAACTGGGCCGCGGTCGCCGGTGCCAGCGCACCGTTCGTCGGCTTCACGCTGTTCTTCGAGAACACCTCGTGGGTGACCGCACTGATGGGCACCGCGTGGATCATGAACGCGTGGGCGAGCTCGGTGTCCTACGCCCGCGGTCGCAGCGGCCCGATCGTGCCGTTCGTCTTTCTCTACCTCGCCATCAGCGTGGGATACGTCCACGCCGCGGTGATGGCCGGAGTGATGATCGGATCCGTCGCCATCGGCGAACGACTGTTCCAGCGGCTGTGGCGTCCGGCACTGAAGGTGTGCGCGGTGGGCATCGCTGCCGCGGCCTGCGGAGCCGTCACCTTCCTGCCCGGAGTGCTCACGTCCGCGGTCACCTGGCGTAGCGGCGACGAAGGCACGTTCAACGACAACTTCCTGACGGCGCCGTGGTCGGAATCGCTCACCGCGAGCATCCCGACCGCCGTGACGAGTATCGAATCCTGGGCGGGCGAGACCACCGAGTCGCCGGTCACCTACATCGCCTGGTTCGTCGTCCCCGCGCTGGCGTTCATCGCCTGGCGTCGGGTGCCCGCGGCTCTGCGCGAGCTGGCTGCCCCGCTGATCATGCTGGCGTTCGCCCTGATCTTCACCGCAGGTCCCAGCGACATCGGGCCGATCCGCTGGCCCGCCCGCATTCTGCCGTTCGTCGCCCTCGTCGCACTGATTCTCGTGGTCACTCTGATCAGCCGGTACGGAACTCTGGACAAGCTGCGGCCACGGCTGCTCGCGGCCGGTCTGCTGACGCTGGTGCTGCTGCTGCGCGCTGGTTCGTCGGGCCCGGAGTACTTCGGTCGCCACGTCCTCGCTGCCCTGGCGATCCTGCTCGTCGGCGCGCTCGCACTGCTGCTGGCCCACCGGTTCTCCACCCGGGCGACGGCGGCGCTGCTCCTCGTCACGATCGCACCGGTCGCGATGTACCAGGTGGCAACCTACGAACCACCCTTCGACAAGTGGTGGCTGCCCGCGTCCCAGTCCGAGGCCAAGGCCGAGTTCCCGCAGTGGCAGGGCGCGACCCTGCAACTCGGCAGCCGTGCGCTCACCGAGACCGCAGCCGACGGACCCGACGACCCCCGGCTGCCCTGGCACTCCCAGGTGTACGGCAACTCCGCCAAGATCATGGGCCTGGACTACGTCAACGCCTACACTCCCGTCGGCTATCTCGACTTCGCCAACCTGCTGTGCTTCGAGCACGAGGGATCGACCTGCACGGCCGCCTTCCAGCGAGTCTTCGAGATCGAGCCGTACACCGGCAAGACGTACGCCGATCTGATGCAACTCGATCGAATCGTGCTGCAGAAGAACCAGTATCCGCTCGCGAACTCCCGGCCCGCACCCGCAGGCTGGATGTGGGTGACCGCTCCCACGCCCGAGTCCGCTCGCCAGATCTACGTCCTCGAACGCGTCGACGGGTTGATTCCCGCGTCGTCGGGACGCGTCGTCGCGACCGTGAACGCCACGGCCGAACCCCGATCGTCCGACGCGGACTCGGAGCACGTCGACGTCAGCGCACCCAACGGCGGCAGCGTCGTGTTCTCGCGTCTGGCCTGGCCCGGCTACACCGCGACACTGAACGGTGAAGAGCTGCAGACGAAGGGACTGGCCGACATCTTCCTGTACGTCGACCTGCCACCCGGCACCGAGAACGCAGACCTGCAGATCACCTTCCGGCCGCCCGGCGAACGACTCGGACTGGCCGCGATGGCGGGCGGAGTGATCGTCCTGGTCGGGCTCGTGGTGCTCGATGTGCAACGACGCCGAAGCTCGAATTCTCCGGAGTTCGGCAGTACGACGTCCAGCAGATAAGGTCAGACCTCGTGATGTCCGACGACGCTGCTGCTGATCCGCACCGCATCTCCATCGTGGTTCCGGTCTATCAGGGCGAACGGACGCTCAGCGCGTTGATGGACGAGATCATCCCGTTGACCCAGGTGGTGCACACTCCCCTCGGGCGTCCGATGGTCGTCGAGGAAGTTCTGCTCGTGTTCGATCACGGCCCCGACAACTCCGCTGCAGTGATCAGGCAGCTCACCGCAGCGCACACGTTCGTGCGCGGTGTATGGCTGAGCCGCAACTTCGGCCAACACCCGGCCACGCTCGCCGGTATGGCATCGAGCGGCGGCGAGTGGATCGTCACGATGGACGAGGACGGCCAGCACGACCCGGCGGCCATCGGCGGCATGCTCGATACCGCCCTCGACCAGCAGTCCACCGTCGTCTACGCCAAGCCCACCAATGTCGCTCCCCACGGAATGTGGCGCAACGCAGCCTCCAAGGGTTCGAAGTGGCTGATCGCCAAGGCTCTGGCCGGGGACAACACCGTCGACTACCAGAGCTTCCGCCTGGTGCTCGGTGAAGTCGGTCGCTCCGTCGCCGCCTACGCCGGTTCCGAGGCGTACCTGGACATCGCACTCGGGTGGATCGCAGGCGACGTCACGACCAGCCCGGTGGCGTTGCGCGAAGAGGTGGACCGTCGATCGGGCTACCGACTGCGCACCTTGCTCTCGCACTTCTGGCGGATGGTGCTCTCGAGCGGCACCAAGGGCCTGCGGCTGGTCAGCTTCATCGGCATCGCCTTCGCCGTACTCGGCCTGATTCTGGTGGCGTACGTACTGGTGTCGTACTTCGTCTTCGATTCGGGTGCCGAGGTGCGAGGCTGGGCATCGACGATGGTGATCCTGTTGTTCGGCTTCGGGGCAACACTGTTCTCCCTCGGTGTGGTGGCCGAGTACGTGGGCGTGAACGTCAAGACGGCCATGGGCAAGCCGCCGTACCTGATCGTCACCGATCCCGGAAACGGCCCGCTCGGACGCACTGCGCCTGCCGTATCGACCGAATCGCCCGAAAAAACGCCGCCGTTGTGACCGCAACGCACACGTGGATCGTCGGCAGCGGCGGACTGCTCGGCGCTGCAGTGACCCGCGAGGCCGGTCGTCGTGGGCATCGGGTGCACACCAGCACCATCCCGTGGTCGGATACAGCGTCCGCCGAACAGGCTCTGCTGCAGCGCTGTTCGGACTTCTTCGACTCCTTCACCGACGGTACCTGGAACGTGATCTGGGCTGCGGGCGCGGGCGTGAACGGAACCAGCGCAGCACAATTCGCCGAAGAGAACGGCCTGATCCGCACCGTCCTGGCACGTATCGAGGCTGTCGCCGCCGACCGCGCGGGCACCGGAACCGTGTTCCTCGCCTCGTCCGCCGGAGGTGTCTACGCCGGCGCGACAGGTGCCCCACATCACGAGGGAACGAGCCCGGTTCCGTTGGGCGACTACGGCTTCGCCAAGCTGCAGTCCGAGGCCATCGCGACCGAGTTCGGTGCACGCACCGGCATCAACGTGGCCATCGGCCGGTTCGCGAACCTCTACGGGCCGGGTCAGAACCTCGCGAAACCGCAGGGCCTGATCTCGCACCTGTGCCGGGGATACCTCATGGCCTCCCCCGTCTCCATCTACGTCCCGATGGACACGTTGCGCGACTACCTCTACGTGTCCGACGCGGCCGAGATGGTTGCCGACACCCTCGCCATGTCGGCCACGCAACGACTCTCGCCGACGATCAAGATCTTCGCCTCCGGTGAGGCCGTCACCATCGGCTCGATACTCGGAGCGTGCCGGACGGTGTTCCGCCGTCGACCGAACGTGGTGCTGGCGGCGTCCCCACTCGCAGTGTTCCAGGGTCGCGATCTACGGCTGCGGTCGACGGTCTGGCCACAGATCGATCGCCGAACGCACCGAACATTGCCCGCCGGCATCGCGTCGACCCTGTTCGCGACGCGTCAAGCATTGGGGGTCGGTCGATGACCGAACCACAGACTCCCGCTCCCCCGGCCGGCATGAACGGCGCGCCCGGGCCGCTGATGCGCATCGTCAAGAATCAGAAGATCGCGTTCCTGCTCGTCGGCGGCGTCAACACCGCATTGGGTACCGCGTGGTTCATCCTGTGGCAGTTGCTGATCGGCGAGCAGTACGGATACCACGCCGCGATCGTGCTCGGCTATCTCTGCAACGTGCTGTGCGCGTTTGCGATGTACCGCTACCTGGTGTTCCGCGTGCGGGGTCACTTCCTACGTGATCTGCTGCGGTTCTTCGTCGTGAACTTCGGCGCGTTCGTCGCCAACATCTCCCTGATGACGATCGCCGTGTCCGTCTTCCACTTCCCGCCCATCCCTTCACAATTGGTCGTCACAGCCGTGATGGCAGTCGTCAGCTTCTTCGGCTACCGCGACTTCTCGTTCCGCAGAAAGAGCCAGGCCCCCACACCATGACCCCCCGTGTTTCCGTAGTCGTCCCGGCATACAACAACGCCGAGTACCTGGCCGAGACCATCGATTCGATTCTCGCCCAGACGTTCACGGACTTCGAACTGGTCATCGCCGATCATTCGTCGACCGACGGAACCCTCGCCGTCGCGCAGAAGTTCGACGACCCACGGATCCGCCTCCTGACCACCCCGGCCGGCGGCGGTGCACAGGCCAACTGGAATCGCGTCACCGAGGAAGCCACCGGCGAGCTGATCAAGCTGGTCTGCGGTGACGACACCATCGCCCCCACCGCGTTGGCCACCCAGGTGCAGGCTTTCGACGACAGCCCGTCCGCCGTTCTGGTCGCCTCGCAGCGGACTCTGATCGACGCCTACGGCAAGACGGTCATCGCCGCCCGCGGGCTCGGCGGACTGCACGGAACGGTCTCGGGTCGAGTCGCCGCCAGAACCGCAGTTAGGGCCGGTGCCAACATCTTCGGCGAACCCGGCGGCGTCATGATGAAGCTGTCGGAACTCCGCGAGATCGGACTGTGGGACAACAGCCATCCCTACCTGATCGACCAGGCCACCTTCATCGCAGTAGCGCTACGCGGCGACATCGTGGCAATTCCGCAGCCCTTGGCCTCGTTCCGCATCAACTCGGGACAGTGGAGCGTGGAACTGGCGACACAGCAGGCACGTCAGGCTGCGGACTTCCATCGCTCACTGCAGGCAAGTGACCCGACTTTGTTGTCCGACAGCGACGTTCGCATCGGCAACGCCAAGGCTCTGATGACGTCGTTCATGCGTCGTGCGGTGTACCTGCTGCTGCGGCACCGGATGTCGCGCAGCAGCTAGTATCGCGCGGCGGCCTCGAGGCCCCGCAGCCTGTCCGACGGTGATCGACGCGGACAGCTGGTGCACTTGTCCGCCCCGCTCGTCTCGTAGAGGAGGCAGCACGAGCTACGCCGTGTGAACCGCCGTCCACCGACGTCGACGAAACGCGGCGCGGGAAGTGTCGCGGCCATCTCCCCGATCAGCCATTCTGCGAAGTCGCTGCCGAGTGACCGATCACCCAACGCAGCACCGACATCCAAGCTTCGGTTGGCGATCGAATCCGAGGCGATCGCCCACAACGCTTGCCTGCGTACCCCCGAGGCCGCCGACAACGCGTCGACGATGCCGGTGAACGTCTCGTTCACTGCCGCGGGCAATGCCGCGACCTCGAGAACGCTGTCCGACACCGTTCCACCCAGATATCCGTCCGGACGCAGGAAGCAGCGCGAGCCGTCCAGCCGTGTATCTGCTGCCTCACCCGTGGCCATCGCAGTGGCGATGGCAAGGAACGCGATCGTCGAGCTGGCCGAATACCACCACAGCGTTCCGTTGACCCGCGCGTCGGTGCACTGCCACCGGCGGCCGGTATCGGCGACCCGCGCCCGCAGCCAGTCGTCGTCGAGCATGACCGTCGCACAGAGATCGAATGGCCCGTCGATGTACTGCTGCAGACCCGGGACTCGTTCTGCCGCAAGCGCGTAGGCGTTCATGCCAGCCCCTGAATGTCGATGGTGGGTGGCGGTCCTGTTCGGACGGTCGCGCGAATGCCGAACACGTCGGCAAGCAACCGATCGTCGAGAACATCGGTGGTCGGTCCCGACGCCACCACGGCCCCGCCGTCGAGCACGGCGAGACTGTGGCAGTACTCCACCGCCAGCCGCAGATCGTGGACGGTCACGACGACGGCCAGCCCGTCTGCGGCGAGGTCGCGAATCGCGTTCATCACGATCAGTTGCTGCCGTAGGTCGAGGTGGTTGGTCGGCTCGTCGAGCAAGAGGGTCTGCGGTTGCTGCGCCAGGGCGCGCGCGATGGACACCCGCTGCCTCTCACCGCCGGACAGTGCACCGACGTCGCGGCCGTCCAAGGTGAGCAGGTCGACGCGGTCCATACACGCGGTGACGATGTCGTCGTCGGACGAGGTGGGGCGGTCGAACCAGCCGCGGTGCGGCACGCGGCCGAGCGCTACGGATTCACGGACGGTCAGACCGACCGATGCCTGCGGCTCCTGGGTCCCGACCCCGATCGTCCGCGACAGCTCCGATCGCTTCATGGTGTGCGCATCGACGCCATCGACGAGAACCGTTCCGGCAGAGGGAGTCAGAGCTCGGTAACAACACCGCAGTGCTGTCGTCTTCCCGGACCCGTTCGGCCCGACGAGACCGAGCACCTCGCCGGGCGGAACGTCGAAGTTCACCCTGTGCAGCACCTCTCGCGACCCGAGTCGCGAGGACAATTCCCGCACGGACAGTCTCATCGGATCTCCCGTGCGTAGCGGCGATACAGCATGAACACGAAGATCGGTGCGCCGACGAGCGCGGTGATCACTCCTACCGGGACCTCGGTGCTCTGTGTGATCGATCGTGCGAGCGTGTCGGCACCGACGAGGGCTATCGCACCGAACAACGCCGCCACGGGCAGCAGCCTGACGGCGCGGGTGCCGACGACGTATCCAGCGAGGTGCGGCACCAGCAGACCGACGAATCCGATTCCGCCACTGACCGATACCGCTGCACCCGCCAGCAGGGAGATGGCCAGCAGTTGCATCATCCGGAACCGACGTACGTTCATACCCAGCGCGGCCGCGCCGTCGTCACCTGTTTTGAGCAGGTCCATCCTGGGCGCGCTCATCATCACGAGTATTCCTACGCAGAGCAACGCCAGCACGGGGAACACGAGCGTCGACCAGCGGGCGTCACCGAAACCGCCGGCAAGCCAATGCATTACACCGCTCAGGCTTCGCTCGTCCGCGAACACGAGCAGCGTCAAGGTGATGAGAGCGGTGAACACGCTGCCCACTGCGACACCGACGAGGACGATCGCCGTCGACTGTGGGTAGCGACCGCCGATCGCGAGCGCCAGGAACAGCGGGATCAACGCACCGACGAACGCAGCCCCAGGCACGGTGAACGCGCCGAGCGCACCCGCGCCGATACCGAGCGTCATCACCATCACGACTCCGAAACCTGCACCCGAGGACACGCCGAGCAGGTATGGATCGGCGAGCGGGTTTCGCGTGACCGCCTGTGCCACGCCGCCGGCGAGTGCGAGGGACGCACCGACCACCGCAGCGGTCAACGACCGCGGGAGCCGCGAAT
Source organism: Rhodococcus sp. 15-2388-1-1a (assembly GCF_002259145.1). Taxonomy (NCBI): domain Bacteria; kingdom Bacillati; phylum Actinomycetota; class Actinomycetes; order Mycobacteriales; family Nocardiaceae; genus Rhodococcus; species Rhodococcus sp. 15-2388-1-1a. The sequence continues at coordinate 85,245 of NZ_NPFP01000042.1, forward strand.
CGACGACGATCGCCGCACGCGCCTCGGTCCACCACGACTCGAACGCGCCTGGCGCGAGACGGTGCGCGACTATGGCCCACACGTCGCCGATGGGTATGCGCACCGACCCGAACGAGACGGCCGCCGCAATGGATGCGAGCAACGCTGCCGACGAGAGGAGCAGGATCACGGAGTAGCCGGTGCGCGACGATCGCGTGCTCCGAACCGGGGCCGCGGCGGGCCTGTCCAGCACTGCGCTCATCAGAAGCGATCGGGATGCAGCGAGCGCGCGATCGTCTCGGCGCTTCCGACGAGCCGTGGACTCTGGAAGAAGTCGTCGAGCGGAACGACCACGAAATTGTCCTGCTGCACTGCCGGCGTCGTCGCCATGATCGGCTGACTCTTCAAGAAGTCGATCTTGTCCTCCGCGGACGTATCGCCGTAATCGAGGACCACGATGGCCTCGGGGGCCCGTTCGCCGACGAGTTCCCACGTCGTACCCAAGTACGGCCGGTCCCCCTCGGGAAAGATGTTCTCGGCCCCGGCGTGATCGGCGATCAGTTGCCCGACGCCCACACTCCCGATCGTCGTGGGCTCGTTCTCGCCCGAATCGTAGAAGAACGTGGGTGTGGGGGCGACGCCTGCCAATGCGTCGTCGATCTCGGTAAGCCCGCTGACCACGCCGTCGGTGACGTCCCGCGCAGCGTCGGCCACGCCCAGAATGTCGCCCAGTTGCGCGTAGTCCGTCTCCAACATGCCGATATCGGCAAGACCTGCGCCGCAGTACTCGGAGAACAGGAACGTCGGGATGTCGAGCTCTGCGAACGACGCGCGCGAGCGCCCTTCCTTGTCGTCGAACGCGCTGCGCATGCCGCCCACGACGAGATCCGGCTCGAGATCGAGAATTTGCTCCTTGGTCGGATACTCGTCGGCGAGTCCCTCTATCGACGCGAACTTTTCGGCGGTCTCCGGCGTCGGAACGGCATTGCGATACCCCATTCCGATGATCCGATCCGCCACGCCCATCTCGATGAGGACCTCGGTGACGTGGTCGTTCATCGACACGATGCGCTGAGGCGGGGATTCGAAGCGCTGGAGGGTTTCGCAGTTGGTCACCTCCACGGGCTGATCGAACTGCGCTGTCTGCGCAGACTCGGTCGGTGAGTCACCGCGGGAGCACCCCGCGAGAAGGACGGCCGCGGCGAGAACGGCGATGCGGGCGGAGCGTGACATGAGGACCTCACTGGAGCTCAGAGCCACGAAATGAGAGTCGGGTGCGCAGCACGAAGCGGCCACGCGCAGGACTGCCGATTCGTAGACCACGACGAATAGGTGTGTCGCACACCGGTCGCTGGGTAATCGGGCTCGCCACCTGTATCAGTGGCCCACCGTTGCGGGTCAGCGCCGGATTTCGACCGGCTTCCCCCATTGCGACTGGCTTGCTTGTGTTCGCCACGCAGTATGCACCACAGTGCCGATCCCGCGTGACCGTGCCTCCGCGTCGGTTACGGCAGGACGGACTCCTTCGCCGCGTAGACCGCCTCGGTGGCGTCTTTCTGCGGTCGCCACCACTGCTCGTTCTCGCGGTACCAGTCGACGGTTGCCTTCAGTCCGGCGCGGAAGTCGACATACGTTGGTGTCCAACCCAATTCGGTACGCAGTTTGGTCGAGTCGATGGCGTAGCGGAGGTCGTGGCCGGGCCGGTCGGTGACGAAATCGAAGGCGTCGGGTGCGTTGCCGGTCTCTTCGAGGATCGCTTCGAGGACGGTGCGGTTGTTCGCTTCGCCGTCGGCTCCGATGAGGTAGGTCTCGCCGATGCGGCCACCGTCGATGATGGCCCAGACGGCACTGTTGTGGTCGTCGACGTGGATCCAATCGCGCACGTTCTGCCCTGCCCCGTAGAGCTTGGGCCGGGAGCCACTGAGGATGTTGGTGATCTGACGCGGGATGAACTTCTCCACGTGTTGGTACGGGCCGTAGTTGTTCGAGCAGTTGGAGATGGTGGAACGGACCCCGAACGATCGGGTCCAGGCGCGCACCAGCAGGTCGCTCGAGGCCTTGGTGGAGGAGTACGGGCTCGACGGGTTGTACGGGGTCGATTCGGTGAACCGTGCCGGGTCGTCGAGTTCGAGGTCGCCGTAGACCTCGTCGGTGGAGATGTGGTGGTAGCGGACGTCGTGTTCGCGGACCGCGTTGAGCAAGGTGGTGGTGCCGATGACGTTGGTGTGCACGAACGGCCACGGATCGGTCAACGAGTTGTCGTTGTGGGATTCTGCGGCGAAGTGCACGACCAGGTCCGTCTCGCGCACGAGACGGTCGACGAGGTCGGCGTCGGCGATGTCGCCGTGCACGAACTCGATGCGATCCGCCACCGGGTCGAGGGAGGCCTTGTTGCCGGCGTAGGTGAGTTTGTCGAGCACGGTGACCTGGGAGTCGGGGCGCTGCGCGAGGGTCTGATGTACGAAGTTCGCGCCGATGAACCCGGCCCCACCCGTGACGAGAATTCTCATGAACAGGCACTTTACCGGCGGAGGCTCGTGCGGGCCGTTCTTGTCGGGTCCACTGGCCATCCCAGCGGGGGTGCTGCGCTGCACGGAATGCTCCACTCGACGCCCCAGCTGTGGGGATCCCGGCGATGAGACCTTCGAGTGGAGCAGTAGTTGCACCGCGTCCGGAGGTCGACCCATCATGTCGGGCGCGCGTGCTAGCTTCTGTTCGACTTCGGGGGGAGTGACGATGCGTCTTCGATACATACTGCTGCGTCTCGCGGCATCAGTAGCGGTGCTGTTCGGGATGATGTGGGCAATCCCGCACTTTGCGCCGCCTGTGCCGGAACCGTACGAGGGGGTACAGGCCCTTCCTCCGGTGTCGCCGGAACCCACGGGCTCGACCACGCCCCCACCACCCCTGCCGCCGGGGTTTCCGTCCATGAACCGGCCGCCACCGAAAGTCGAGGTGCCCGACGGCCAGCCGCAGCCCATCGCCACCAAATTCGGCTGGACCTACGAAATACCGGCGGACTGGGAAAACTGGAATGACGGATTCTCGGAGTGGGTCGGCGAGGACGGATCGACCGCAACGTACGGGGCAATGGGCCTCCACGGTCGATTCGATTGCGAGGGGGGTGAGTTCGAGTCTTCGGCGATCAGCGGAATGACCGGTCGACGTGCCGGAGACTTGACGATCCTCGCCTATCGAGAAGCGCAGAAAGCGTCGATGATCTTCACCAACCGAGACGGGTCACTGGCACCCACTGTTCAGATCAGCGACCCCGAGTATCTACAGGTCGACGGAGTCCCGGCTGTCCGCTACACAGCCCTGGTGGAAGACATACCGGATTCGCCGTACTGCCCTCCTCCCCGCGCCACATTCGACGTTGTCACCACTACCGGTTTCGCCACGGCAGAGGTCGCGGTCTTCGTCGTGCTCGCCGACCGTGATGTCGAGAACGCACTCTCCGATGAGGACGTCGACGGCCTCGTCTCGTCACTGAGAAGGACCGAGACGCAATGACCGAACCGCTGATCGCCAGATCCTCGGAAATAGCCGGCTTCGGAAATCTTCTCGATCGCATCGGCGGCGACACTCTGGCCAGTCATCGTTATCTGCTCGATCATGCAGGCCTGAGCGAGAACGTGATTGGGCAGATTCTGCAGCGACTCCAGCCGTATCTCGCACGCTTTCAGGAGATGACACGCACTCGGCAGGTTCACCTGTCCGCCAACTGCGGGGAAATGGGTGCAGAACTCAACAGGGCGGCATGGCTGTATGCCGATCAGGATCAGCGAAACTATGACCTGCTGAACGCTCACACAAGCGCGCTGCCACTACCGGGCATCGATCGTGGCAGCTCGGATCGTGCCGCGGTCGGCCACGTGGACGAATTCGACGGGGCGGTCGATTACGGACGGCCCCACGGGATCGACTATCCCGCGCCGAATCCCGTCGTCGACGACGTCCGAGAGTTACTCGACGATGCCGCGGAGATCGTGTGGCCGAACGAATGGCCGACTCCGATCGCCGAGACCGGAACTTCGCCTTACCGAATTCAGTGGGAGTGATCGACCGCTGGAACTGTCAGGAGCCTCGGACAGTGCGCCCGGCGAAAGCCGCCAAACGCTCGTACGCGTTTGCGCTGTCGGGTGCCGGTTGCTCAGGATCGAAGGCACCGCCCCGCCGTTCGTCGGTCATGTTGGCCGACATGAACACCATCCCCTCCTCCGCCACCGTCTGGTCGAGGTCGTCCGTGCCGCGACCGAGTGCGGTCGCGAGATCCCACGCGTGCACCGAGAGTTCCGCAGCGACCATGCCGAGCGGCAACGGCGAACCTGCATCGATCTCGGCCAGCAGTTCGCGAGTCCGCTCCGTCCACAGCGGAATCGGATCCGACGACGGTTCGGGCGACGCCGCCCAATCGATCTCGCCACCTCGAGCCATGGTCACCAAGTTGGCCGCGGTGTCCACCAGGTGGTCCGTCAGCTCGGCGACGGTCCACTCGGTGCAGGGCGTGGCCGATGCGCGGTCGACGTCGGTGACCGTGGAGAGCAGAGCGGTGACCTGGCTGATACCGGTTTCGATCTGGGTGCGGCTCGTCACGATCGTTGTCCTCGGTTCTCTCGGAGGGCTGGGTATGCGGCGAGCGTAGGTGCACCTCGGAGCTCACGCAGCGGAAACGGGGCAGGCACAACCGCGCGGTCGACCGGGGGGTCTGGAAGACTGCGGGTTCATGCGGGGAATCATTCTGGCGGGCGGCACGGGCTCGCGTCTTCATCCGATCACGATGGGCGTCAGCAAGCAGCTGGTCCCGGTCTACGACAAACCGATGATCTACTACCCGCTCTCGACACTGATCCTGGCCGGGATCCGCGAGATCCTCATCATCACCACACCCCAGGACGCCGACCAGTTCACCCGCCTCCTCGGCGACGGCTCCCAATTCGGCATCGAACTGACCTACAAAGTCCAACACGAGCCCAACGGCCTCGCCCAAGCCTTCGTCCTCGGCGCCGAACACATCGGCACCGACTCCGCAGCTCTGGTGTTGGGCGACAACATCTTCTACGGCCCCGGCCTGGGCACCCAACTCTCGCGCTTCGATCACATCGACGGCGGAGCCGTCTTCGCCTACGAGGTCTCCGACCCCACCGCCTACGGCGTCATCGAATTCGACGACAACCGCAAAGCGATCTCCCTCGAAGAAAAACCTGCCGCCCCGAAATCGAACTACGCCGTCCCCGGCCTGTACTTCTACGACAACGACGTCATCGCCATCGCCCGCGACCTGCAGCCCTCCGCGCGCGGGGAATACGAGATCACCGACGTCAACCGTCACTACTTGGAGGCCGGCCGCCTGCAGGTCGAGGTTCTCCCTCGCGGTACTGCCTGGCTCGACACCGGCACCTTCGACTCCCTCCTCGACGCCTCCAACTACGTGCGCACCATCGAACAACGCCAAGGCCTGAAAATCGGGTCTCCCGAAGAAGTGGCCTGGCGACGAGGATTCATCACCGACGACGAACTGCGCGTGCGCGCCGAGACACTCGTCAAGTCCGGGTACGGCCGCTACCTGCTGGATCTGATCGACCGAGGGAACCGATGACCTTTCGTGAACTGACCATTGCCGGTGCCTACGAATACACCCCACGCCAGTTCGGTGACGACCGCGGAGTGTTCTTCGAATGGTTCAAAGCGTCGGCGTTCGAGGCCACGACCGGGCGGTCGTTGGAGCTGCTGCAGGCGAACTGCTCGGTCTCCGCAGCCGGGGTCCTGCGCGGAATTCACTTCACCACCAACCCACCCGGGCAAGCGAAATACGTCACCTGCGCCCGCGGAGCCTTCCTCGACGTCATCGTCGACCTGCGCGTCGGATCACCGACGTTCGGGCAATGGGACAGCGTGCTGATCGACGACATCGACCGCAAAGCGGTCTTCCTGTCCGAAGGACTCGGCCACGCCATCCTCTCGTTGGAAGACAACTCGACCGTCATGTACCTGTGCAGCCTCGAGTACACCCCGGCCTTGGACCGCGACATCAACCCCCTCGACCCCGCGCTGGGCATCGACTGGCCCACCACCGCCCGCGACGGCACACCCCTGACCTACGAGCTCTCCGACAAGGACACAGCCGCACCCACCCTCGCCGAAGCCCTCGAACGCGGAGACCTGCCGAACTTCTCGTGAGCGGCGGGACGAGGCGGCGACGCCAGATCCGGGCAAACGCGCGCGCGTCAGTCAGGCGCGCGCAGAATCGCCCGTCACCGCTGACGAGAATGCGCGCGTCTAACAAGTGCGCGCGCGTTTGCGGACCTCACGGGGGGCGAACCCGCGCCTGCGAACGCCCGGCGGCGACTCGGAGGCTCAGCGGATCTTGAAGATCACGAATCGCTGCACGAGGAAGTTGATGACCGTCGCCGTGCCCTGCGCGATGACGAAGGCCACGTTCGCGTACCAGAAGCCGTCGGGAAGGGCCTGGTAGAGCCAGGTGTAGATGCCCACCTGGACGGCGAAGGTAACTCCGTACAGCGCGACGACGGCAAAGAACCGCGCCCGTGACGGGGCCGCGTTGAACGTCCATCGACGATTGATCAGGTAGGCCGTCGTGGTTCCGAGGACGAAGCCGATGGCCTTGGCCAGGGTCACCCCCACGCCGAACACGAAATGCAGGATCAGGTTGACGCCCTGGTCGACGATGGCCGACAGCACACCCGTCGCCAAGAAGCGCAGCACCTGCGTCTTGAGATCGAGGGCCGCGTCGGCGATGTTCTCGGTCAGCGGCAGCTCGACGGGGAGCGGGACGTGATGCTGCAACTCGTCGTCCTCGGGCGACCAGTCGTCGCCCGTGGAGCCTTCTTCTGCGGAGCGGTCGGGGGTGGACACGAGGACTGACACTAGCCGCTGCTGCGGTGCGGGTACCCTCTTGAGCGATGTCCACGACAGCCGACGACGCACTCTTCCCCCTGGAACCACAGGCCGGGAACACTGCGCCGCTACCCACGCAGACCCGCACACTCACCGGTTGGGGCCGCACTGCGCCCTCCACTGGAGAGGTGCTCTCGACCTCCGACCCCGAGCTCATCGCGAACGCGGTCAAGCAGGTCGCCGAGCAGAACGACTCCAAGCCGGCCCACCTCCGACGCGGCGTCATCGCCCGCGGCCTCGGCCGCTCCTACGGTGACAACGCGCAGAACTCCGGCGGCCTCGTCATCGACATGAACGCCTTGAACGGCATTCACAGCATCGACGCATCGACGCGGATCGTCGACGTCGACGGTGGCGTCAACCTCGACCAGCTGATGCGTGCCGCGCTGCCGTTCGGCCTGTGGGTACCGGTGTTGCCGGGCACGCGCCAGGTCACCATCGGCGGTGCCATCGGAACGGACATCCACGGTAAGAACCATCACAGCGCAGGTAGCTTCGGCAACCACGTCCGCTCGATGGAACTGCTCACCGCGGACGGCCAGGTCCGCCACCTGACGCCGTCGGGAAAGAACGCCAAACTCTTCTGGGCGACGGTCGGCGGCAACGGCCTGACCGGCATCATCCTGCGCGCGACGATCGAGATGACGCCGACGGAGACGGCCTATTTCATCGCCGACGGCGACGTCACCACCACCCTCGACGAGACCATCGCCCTGCACAGCGATGGCAGCGAGAACAACTACGACTACTCGAGCGCGTGGTTCGACGCGGTTGCTCCGCCGCCCAAGCTCGGCCGCGCGGCCCTCTCCCGCGGATCGCTCGCGACGTTGGACCAGTTGCCGGCCAAACTCCAGAAGGACCCGCTGCGGTTCAACGCCAAGCCGTTGGTGACGTTCCCGGACGTCTTCCCGAACGGTCTCGCGAACAAGTACACATTCTCCGCCGTCGGCGAGGTCTGGTATCGCAAGGCCGGCAACTACCGGAACAAGGTCCAGAGCCTGACGGCGTTCTATCACCCGCTGGACATGTTCGGTGAGTGGAACCGTGCCTACGGCTCCAAGGGATTCCTGCAGTACCAGTTCGTTGTGCCGCCGGAGGCCGTCGACGAGTTCAAGAAGATCATCGTCGACATCCAGAAGTCCGGGCACTACTCGTTCCTCAACGTGTTCAAGCTGTTCGGACCCGGAAACAAAGCGCCACTGAGCTTTCCGATTCCGGGTTGGAACATCTGCGTCGACTTCCCGATCAAGCCGGGCCTGAACGAGTTCGTCCGTGAACTCGACAAGCGCGTGCTCGAATTCGGTGGCCGTCTCTACACCGCGAAGGACTCGCGCACCGATGCCGAGACCTTCCACTCGATGTACCCGCGGATCGACGAGTGGATCAAGGTCCGTCGATCCGTTGACCCCACAGGCGTTTTCGCCTCCGATATGGCTAGAAGGCTGGAACTGCTGTGACGATAGACGCCGTAGGTAACCCCCAGACGATTCTCGTTCTGGGTGGCACCAGCGAGATCGGTCTCGCGATCACCGAGGAGTACCTGTCGAAGTCCCCGGCACGTGTCATCCTCGCCGCGCTGCCGAACGACCCGCTGCGCGAGAGCGCCGTCGCCCAGCTGAACGCCAAGGGCGCGAAGTCCGTCGACGTCATCGACTTCGACGCACTCGACACCGCGTCGCACCCGAAGGTCATCGACGCGGCCTGGGCCAAGGGTGACGTCGACGTCGCCATCGTCGCCTTCGCCGTCGACTTCGATGCCGAGCAGCTCTGGCAGGACCAGCGCAAGGCCGTCCTCGCCGCCAACATCAACTACACCGCGTCCGTGTCGGTCGGCGTGCTGCTGGGCGAGAAGATGAAGGCGCAGGCCTACGGCCGCATCATCGTCATGTCCTCGGTGGCGGGCGAGCGGGTACGTCGTTCCAACTTCGTCTACGGCTCCACCAAGGCCGGACTCGACGGGTTCTACCTCGGACTCGGAGAAGCGCTGCGCGAGTTCGGACCTCGGGTCACCGTCGTTCGCCCGGGCATGGTGCGCACCAAGTTCAGCGCGCACGTCAAGGAAGCCCCGATGACGGTCGACAAGGAGGTCATCGCGAAGCTCGCGGTGAACGCGTCACGCAAGGGCACTCCGCTCATCTGGACTCCCGCTCCCTGGCGTCTGGTGATGATGGTCCTGCGGCACGTACCGCGGCCCATCTTCCGCAAGCTGCCGATCTGATCTCGATGACACTTCTGCATTCGTGACAACGGGGCTCATGACACAGCAGGTTGCACCGGCTCGCAGGACCGCCTCTGCCGTCGGGGAAATCGTTCTCGGTGTGCTCGTTGCAGTCGTCGTGGCGACGGTCGGGTTGTACGCCTTCTCACTGGTTCAGTGGCCTGCGTTCAACTCGTCCAACGTCACCCGCGCCATCACGACGCTCGGTCAGGTGGTTGCGGCAGCACTGTTCGCGGCGTCGATCTACCTGTACCGGATTCGGAAGTGGCCGTGGATCGCCCGGCTCGCGGCATGGATCGGGCTGAGCGGATTCGTCACCGTCACTCTCGGGATGCCGTTGGCCGCAACCAAGCTCTACCTGTTCGGCATCTCCGTCGACCAGGAGTTCCGCACGGAATACCTGACGCGACTGACCGATTCGGCGTCGTTGCGCGACATGACGTACGCCGACATTCCGCCGTTCTACCCCGCAGGCTGGTTCTGGCTCGGCGGACGCGTCGGCAACCTCCTGGGCATGGACGGCTGGGAAGTGTTCAAGCCCTACGCAATCGGGCTGCTCGCCGTGACCGCCGTCGTGTCGTTCGTACTGTGGAAGGCGTTGATCCGAGCCGACTGGGCCGTCGCCGTCAGCGCCGTCACCACCGCACTCGTCGTCGCCCACGCCTCCCCCGAGGCATACAGCGCCGTGATCGTGATGCTCTTCGCTCCCGCACTGGTCCTCGCCTGGGGTGCGCTGCACCGCTCCGCATCGGGCGGGTGGGGAGCGGTGGTCGGCACCGGACTCTTCCTCGGCTTGGCCGCGACGTTCTACACCCTGTATCTCGGTCTGGCGGCCTTCACCGTCGTACTGATGGCGTTGTTCGCCGCCGTCCTCGCCTATCGCGAGCGTAAGTCCTGGAACGTACTGGTTCCCATCGCGATCAAGGTCGCCGCGATCGCCGCGATCTCGGGCCTCATCGCCGCGACCGTGTGGCTGCCGTACCTGATCGAGTTCTTGCGCGGCGCGCCGTCCACGTCGGGCACAGCGTTGCATTATCTGCCGGAAGCCGGTGCGACGCTTCCCTTCCCGATGTTCGAGTTCTCCTTGATGGGCGTGCTGTGCCTCATCGGCACGGTGTGGGTGGCGGTGCGGTTCTCGTCCTCGCGCCGGGCGCAGGCACTGGGCGTCGGCGTCGTGTCCATCTACATGTGGACGCTGCTGTCCATGGCCGCCACGGCGGCGGGCACCACCCTGCTCTCGTTCCGCCTCGAAGCGGTGCTGATCGTATTGCTCGGCAGTGCAGGAGTTTTCGGATTTCTCGAAGGCAGTCACGCGATCTACCAGGCCATCAACGAGCCACCGAAGTTCCGTATCGCCGCTGTCGTCGTAGCGGCCATCGGTGCCATGACCTACGCGCAGAACATCCCCCAGGTACTGCAGACCGAGATCACCGTCGCGTACTCCGATACCGACGGCGACGGCAACCGCGCCGACATGCGTCCGCCGAGCGCGGTGTCGTACTACCGCGAGGTCGACGAGGCACTCGCCGAGCAGACCCAGCGTCCGCGCGACGAGACCGTCGTGCTGACGGCGGATACATCGTTCCTCAGCTACTACCCGTACTTCGGCTTCCAAGGACTGACCTCGCACTACGCCAACCCACTGGCGCAGTTCGATCAGCGAGCCGACGCCATCGAGCAGTGGACCGAGCTCGAGACTCCCGATCAGTTGGTGGACGCGCTCGACAACAGCCAGTGGCGCGCGCCGGATGCGTTCCTGTTCCGCCGCGGTGCAGACGGCTACACCCTGCGCCTGGCCGAGGACGTCTACCCGAACGACCCGAACGTGCGCCGCTACACCGTCACTTTCCCCGAGGCACTGTTCGAGGATCCACGCTTCACCGTCACCGACATCGGACCCTTCGCACTGGTGGTGCGTACCGCTTAGCGAATTGGGTGGCACCTACCCGCATGCTTGGAAGCAGTCCGCCGAGGTGCAAGAACTGTTGCGCCAGCTGGCATCCGGCCAGATTCCGATGACGAACGACCCCCTCGACAGCGTCGGCGACGATCGCCGCGCACCGCGCCTGCGGGGCATCCACCATCACGCTTCCCCGCTCATGAATCGACTACGTGTCGAACGTGGTGAGGTAGTGTCACGGTCATGACACTGCAGAAAGGCGCATGAGCGCCCCGTCGTCCGAGCGCAGACTCTTGCGCCCCCGGTACATTCGTTTCGCTGGCGGCCGACTGTGGGCGATCGATGAAACCCAGCCTGTTGCAGTACTTCTCGAACCGAGATACGGGCAGATCGACCGAATTGTCTCCTGGCCCGAGATACCCTCACCGTCACCCGCACTGACCGTTGCCTCTTATGAGGACCGTGTTTGGCTTCAATACCGCGGGACGGAGGTTCTGGCCTGCGTCACTGCGGAAGGGGTACATCACGCCGAGTATCTCGAAGGCACACAGCTGCTGACGGCAGGACCGTCGGGAGCATGGTGTTTTCGACCCACCCGGATTCGTGACGACGTCGCACGTACCGCGGACGCGCCTCCGCTCCTACGCCCTCGACCTGGACCTCCTTTACTCCTCGCCCACCCGGGCGGAGGCATGTCTCCGATAGCCATCGACGGGGTTGTCTTGGCAGCCGATTTCGACGAAGAATCGGTCCACCTCGGCGTCGAGCACGCCCCATGGTCGCGCACCTATCGGGACACCCCAACTCCGGCAGGATACGTTCTTCGACAATCCAAGTCGTGGATTCACCTACCACTGAACGCAAAGACAACCCGTATCGGACTCGACGACTACCCACGGTCGAAAGCTGACGGCGTCTGGCACACCAGCGAGTACGCGGACACTACTTACAACGAGCAGCACCGCCGCAAGCGCGCACTGGGCGCCAGCATCCGATGGCACTGGGGCACGCCAGACAGGCGCAGCGGCGTTCTTCTCCTGAAGGCATTCCGTGACGGCTCGTCGACGCCCGTCCGTGAGATCGTACTGACCGGGATCCAAGTCTACGAGGGCACCGCACACGGTGACCGGCTATGGCTTCTGGTCAGATCTGCAGACAGAGGCAGTCCGGGCCGCCAGCTTATTCGACTGTCGATAGACACAGCAGAGCGCGAACTCGAAACAGCGATAGACGATCTGGACATCACGGGGTACTGCAGGCCCGTCGCCCCGGAGCCGCCGGATCATGCGTCGTATGTTCGCTACTGCATTCGTCGACTCGACGGTCGGCAGTTCTCGAACCGAATGCACGACGTGCGAGCCGAGTTCATCGGGGACTGGCCGCGCGGTCGATTGCACATCAGTTTCACGCACGATGACTACGAGCGGCTTACTTTGGTGGCTCGACTCAATCTGTACGACGAACAGGGACAGCGCCTCGACGACATAACTCGTTATGCCCCGACAGAATTGATGGAGCAGGCAGACACTCGCGCCTACCCTGATCGGTCGCACGCCATTGGCGGAGTGTTGTACGTATGACGCATTGGGTCGAGGTGTTGCTGAAGATCGTCGATGGTCCGCAGCGGCCGGTCACGGGCATCGCCCACGCAATTCACGCCGACATCGGTCCGCGAGTCGTCTACGACGCGCACTACGGCATCGTTCCGTCGTACGTGGGTTTCGGACTCGGCGAGGTCCGTCTGTTCCGTTTCGGTCGAAAGACGCGCATGGAGTCCCTCGATGGGAAACCGCTGTTCATTGCCGACGGCCAGAAGTGTTGGGTCTTTCAGGCTGGTCATGACGATCCGATCGAAACAAACGAACTCAACACACGGATACATGACCCTGGCCGGGATCTCATCGTGTCCCGCCCAGTCGAACACTGGGCGCGGCCGGGCCTTACCCGACCCACACGCCCCATCGAAAAGGTCGAGTTCATCGGACGACGCTGCTGGACAGTGGAATTGAAGACCGGCAGCAGGGGCCTGCCGATGGTGCTGACGATCGACACCGAGACCGGGGCCGTGCTGAGGCAGCAGTGCGAGGAGGGCAGTGGGGAGTACGTCCAGTGTGTTGTGTCGAACGAAGTACCGGACTCGACGTTTTCGTGGACCGGCCCGGTCAGAATGGCCCGAAACGTGTTCGCCGAAGATCGGGCGCGCTCGATCGAACGATCGAAGAGCACCATGCAATGGTTCCACGACAACGTCAGCCCACAACGTCTGCAGGCAACCGTCCTGGTCGACTTCACCCCGACCGAGGTGCGACGAGACCCCGAACACCCGGACAGCTTCGAAGCCGATTTCGAGAAGGGTATTGGCCGCCTGTGGCGCCGCACGCGCTCCTGCGAAGACTGGCTGCTCCCCGTCAATTGGACCGCTCACTACCCGACTCCGATCCGAGCGTGGTCCACGGACGAATTCGACTGGGCATGCGCAATAGGTCTGGGAGCGGGCAGTTTGACCGATGCGACAGTGGCGCAACTACAAGACGCTCTGCATCCAGGTCAAGACGTGGTGGGCACACCTCCACTGAATCCGAGACCCCGCTGAGCAGTACGACCGACTCCGATATACAGAGTCACCATAGAAGTTCTGCATGTTGTTGCAGCACTTCAACTTCTGTCGGTATCCAGAGGGCCAATGTTCCTCATTTGATGACGAGCATGGGGTGGTCCAATCGCGTGTGGCCCGCACGGTCGCACCGCACCTGGCGACACCGATTCGCTGCGTGCACAGCAACAGCAGTCACGCTGGTGACCGCTCTTGCCTTGTGCTGGCTGTTCGTCGCTGCCGGTGAAATCTTCACCGATACAGACGAATTCCCGCCTTGGCGGATCGCGCTGGCAGCGATTACAGCGTCGAGCTACCTGTTCGCCTACCTGCTCGCTCCCACGACAGACCGCACCGCCCGAACACAAGACCGCCTCGGAGAATTCTAAGCCCGCGTCCCGGCCCGTCCTCAGCTTCCTCCGGGGAGTATGCCGCCGTGCAGGTACGACGATATGGGCGAGTGATCGCAGCCGTCCTGGTTGTGGGTTGTTGCAGCGCAGCGAATTCCGCGCCGCCTAGGAAGTCCAGCCCTCGCCCGGAACAGCTTCGTCTTCGGGGTCGGTTGCCAGGAAACCGTCATCGACGGTGTTTGAGCCGGGCCGAGAATCTCGGACCCAGTCACGGATGGATTGCGGGGCATCGCCATCAATGACCGGCTCTTCCAAGGCTGGGTCGTTATCGTCGCCCATTTGGGCACCGACTGTCTGGTCGCCGCGGTGGTTGTTCTGATCGCTCACGGTGGTGTTCTCCAATTCGGTGCCTAGGACCGAGGATCGCTGAACGCAATCGAACCACACCATGTGGTACGAAATATGCCAGAACCAGACATGTACCCCATTCAGGGCATGAACTAGGCGAAGGAGTAGGCGATCAACGACGTCCGGATCGAGAAGAACGGCGACGTGCGATGGGGTCTTGCCGCCTTCATCACTGTCGCACTGCCCGTCGCTGGTTGCACAGTCGACGACACAGCAGTGCCGACTGTGGGCGGGCCAGACGCCGTGATGGTCGCCACCGTGGATTGCGGCGACGACGGCGCAGCTACGGTCCGCGCCACGTTCGGTTCCCGCGACACCGAGGAGCTGTCGGTGGCAAAGGCTCCCGCGATTGCGTCAGCTGACACAGTCCCGATTTACTCCGACGAGTTCAGGGCAGAGGACGGCGCAAACGAATCCGCGTTGACCATCTGGACATCACCTACCCGCGGAGTGTGCACCACTGCGCTGACCGACCCAGCGACGGGCAACGTGCTGGTCCAGGTAACAAGTCCAGCAGCTGAGACAGTCGAAGGCCTGGTGAAATCTGACGGCTAGACGGTGGAGTGTGCATTCGAACGTCGATGCGCTGAGGACCGGCACGTTCGTCAGCTCGGTCGACGTGTAGCGATATAGGTGCACCGATGGGTCGGTGTCGAATTGTTGTTTCGGCGGGTCAGGCGGGGAAATCCGCGCTACGAGACAGCGTTTCGTTCGACCGAATGTCGCCCAGGTTCTGTTCCAGCGCATCGATCACGGCGTCGTATCCGCTGTTGCCCAGGATCAGCCGACGCGGCGGCGGGTCCTGGGCCATCGCTGCGATCACCGCACGGGCACCGCGATGCGGATCGCCCGGTTGCACCCCGTTCATGTCGATGAAAGCGGCACGGACCTCTTTCAGCGTGTCGTGGTATTCCGGAATCGTCTCCGAGACGGTCTCGTCGGCGAACCCGGCGTAAGCGTTCGTGCGGAAAGCCCCCGGTTCGACCGCCAACACGGAGATGCCGTGCTCGGCAACCTCTTGGCGCAGAGCGTCGGTGACGGCCTCGATCGCGTATTTCGTGGCGCTGTAGTAACCGAATCCGACCGCCGCCAGCAGCCCGGCCACCGAGGACACGTTGACGATCCACCCGCTTCCGCGGGCGCGCATACCCGGCAGCACTGCGCGCGTGACGGTCAGTACGGCAAAGAAATTCAGCTCGAACATCGCCCGTATCGAGGTCTCGTTCATTCCCTCGATCGATCCGTACCAGCCGCGGCCGGCGTTGTTGACCAGTACGTCGATACCGCCGAAGTGCTCCTCGGCTGTTGGTACCGCCTGCAGTACCTGCGCCGCGTCGGTGACATCCATGGGCACGACGAGAACGCGATCACCGTACTGATCGGCCCACGACGCCAGTTCCCCCGGACGCCGAGCCGTGAGTACCACGCGGTCCCCCGCCTCCAGCGCCACCTCGGCGTACGCCATGCCGAAGCCGCCGGGTGTGCCACCGGTGATGAACCATCGCTTGCTCATGGCTCGATCACCAACCGGTCGATCAGCGCGCCGTCCAGCGTGAAGCGGTAGTGCAGGTCGGCGACTCCCCCGGGGAAGTCGCCTTCCAGGTGCTGCTCGACGTCGACGGTCGTGCCGGTCGTGGTCGCTCCGGTGAACTCTGTTGTGTAGGTGTACTCGCTCTCACTGACCGAGGCGGCCAGCCAGGCCTCGATCTCGTCACGGCCCGAATGGTCGTGGCCCTCATCGGTCACGACGGCATCCGCGGTGAATACGGTGAGCGCTCGAGCGCCCTGTCGGGCGTCGAGTGCGGTCATGAACTTCTTCACGGTGTCCGGGAGTCCATCCCATTCTGTGGTCATGAACCCACCGTGATCCTTCCCCCAAGGGGAGTGTCAACACTCGGCCGAGATCGAGCCCCTCGGCACCGAAATCTGCCGGCCCATTTTCAGCACCACCTCACCCGTCGGCCGGACTCCCAGACGACACAGCTGGGTACGGAATCGTCCAATGCACGCCCGCCCCGTCGAGCCACGCCGCTGACCGATCGTTTCGATGTGACGAGAAAAGCGGCCTGACGTACCGCGCCGGCCGGTGTGACCCAGGTCGTTCGAGTTTTCGCCCATCGTGATCTTTCTGTAACCTCGACGCGATGACCACCCACGACCAGAGAGTTCTCGAGCGGCAGCCGCTTACGGCACCGGCTCGACACTCCGGCGTCGGGCGTGGCGACGTCGTGGCGGCCGTCGGATTTCTGATCGCCGCCGTGTACGTCCTGCAGGGTCAGTGGCGCAATCCGAACGGCGGCTACCTCTACAACAGCGGCCAGGACCAGACGATGTGGGAGTGGTTCTTCTCCGTCGCCGCCCATTCTGTCGCGCATCTGGACAACCCGCTGTGGAGTGACCTGCAGAATTACCCGCTCGGGGTGAATCTGATGGCGAACACGGCAATGTTCGGGATCTCCATTCCGCTTGCGCCGATCACATTGCTCTTCGGACCCACCGTGACCTGGGCGATTGCCCTCACCGCAGGCCTGGCCGGCACCGCGTTCGCGTGGTTCTGGCTGTTCTCCCGCCAGCTCAACGCGTCCAAGGGTGCCGCTGCAATGGGCGGCGCGTTGTGCGGCTTCGCGCCCGGCGTGATTTCCCACGCCAACGGCCACCCCAACTTCGTGGTGCTGTTCCTGCTTCCGGTCATCGCCATGCTGGTCACCCGCATCGCACGTGGCGGCGGGACCAAGAAGAACACCGTCGGACTCGGGTTGATCGTCGCGCTGCAGATCCTGCTCGGCGAAGAGCCGCTGCTGATCTTCGCGATGTCGTTCGCCATCTTCGCCGTCGTCTACTACGTGTCCCGGCCGCGGTCATTGTGGCCTGCCGTCCGCAACGCCGTTCCCCGACTCGCGGTGTCCGCCGGTATCGCGTTGACGCTCGTGGCATTTCCGCTGTGGTGGCAGTTCTTCGGCCCGCAGTCGTACTCGTTCCTCGAACACGGCGCGATGGGCAACGACGCCAAAGCACTGTTCCAATTCCCGACGCAATCCCTCGGCGGCGAGGCGACGCCGGGGCAGAACGTCCGCATCAACGCCACCGAGGAGAACGCGTACTTCGGCTGGCCGCTGCTGGTGCTGTGCCTCGTGGCAGCGGTGTGGATGTGGCGCGTCGCCTGCGCCCGCGCCGCCGCCGCGACCGCCATCGTCATGAGCGTGCTATCGCTCGGTGCGACGCTGGTGATCGGCAAGGACGACACCGGCATCACGCTGCCGTGGACGAAGCTCGCCGAGTACCCCCTCGTCGAATCCGTGCTCGAGACCCGCTTCGCGTTGGGCGCGGTACCTGCCCTGGCACTGCTGCTCGTACTGGCCACCGATCGCACGTTCCGTAACGGACTTCGCCCATTACCTGCGTTCTGGATCGCCGGCCTCGCCCTCGCTCTCGTACCGCTGATCCCCACGCCGCTGGTGACCGTCGACAAGTCCCCGACCCCGGAATTCTTCGCCGACGGTGAGTGGGAGAACTACGTCGACGACGGTTCCGTCGTCACCGTTCCCCTCCCACGGCCCGAGGACGCGCGCCCGCTGCGCTGGCAGATGGACGCCGACATGGGCTTCAAGCTGGCCGCCGGATACTTCGTGGGACCGAGCGACAAAGAAGAGAAGGTCGCCAAGTACGGAGCCGTCGACCGTCCGACGGCATTGCTGCTCGGCTCGGTCTACGACTCGGGCACCGTCCCCGAGATCACCGACGATCAGCGCAGCCAGGCTGCCGAGGACATGGCGTTCTGGGAGGCCGACGTCGTCGTCCTTCCGCCGGGCAAGAACACCCTCGCCCTGCGCACCACCGTCACCGACCTCGTCGGCGTCGAGCCTCGGTACACCGGTGGCGTGTGGGTGTGGGACGTGCGGACGCTCGTCCCATAGCATCGTCGGCGTGCCCGAGACCGCTCCGAACATCGCGACCGCCCGGCTGATAGCGATCGTCACCGGCATCATCGGTGCCGTCGTGGCCATCGCCACGCCCCTGCTTCCGGTCCAGCAGGACGTCGCGACGCTGTCGTGGCCACAGAGCTCGTTCGGCAGCGTCAACGCCCCGCTGGTGAGTTACTCGCCCGTCGACCTCGAGGCAACCGTTCCGTGCAGCGCAGCCACTGCTCTCACCGACGGCGGCACGCTTGTCTCGACCGCACCGACCGCAGCTGCGAAAACCGAGCAGAAGGCACTGATCGTGCGGGTCGACGACGGCCGACTGCAGGTGCTGCTGCGTGATCGCGTCCTCGCCGAGGCTCCCGTGTCCGAGCTGTCCGAAGACTGCGCACTGACGGTCTCCTCGAACGCCACCCGCACGGTCGTCGACCTCGACGGCAACGCGAACACCGTGGACGGAGACATCCGGCCGCAGGTCGTCGGCATCTACACCGACCTCACCGCACCCGTCGACGGCCTGAACGTGCGTGCCGACATCGACTCGCGCTACTCCTCGAGCCCCACCACGTTCAAGTTGCTGGCCATGATCGTCGGCGCACTCGCCGTGATCGCCTCCCTGTTCGCGCTGCATCGCCTCGACAGCATGGACGGTCGACGCCACCGCCGATTCCTCCCCTCGCGCTGGAAGTCCGTCACCGGCGTCGACGCCGTCGTGGTCGGCGTGCTGGTGCTGTGGCACTTCATCGGCGCGAACACCTCCGACGACGGCTACCTGCTCAACATGGCCCGGGTCTCCGAGAACGCCGGGTACATGGCCAACTACTTCCGCTGGTTCGGCGTCCCCGAGGCACCGTTCGGCATGCCGTACTACGACATGCTCGCCGCCCTCGCCAAGGTCAGCACCGCCAGCATCTGGATGCGCCTGCCCGCCACCATCGCGGCGTTGCTGTGCTGGCTGGTCATCAGCCGAGAGGTGATCCCCCGCCTCGGTCGCGCGGTCCTCACCAACCGTGTCGCACTGTGGACCGCCGGATTCGTGTTCCTCGCCTTCTGGCTGCCCTACGACAACGGACTGCGCCCCGAACCGATCATCGCCCTCGGCGCACTGCTCACGTGGTGCTCGATCGAACGCGCCATCGCCACCGGACGACTACTGCCCGCCGCCATCGGCACCCTGATCGCCGCGTTCTCCCTCGCCGCCGGACCCACCGGACTGATCGCCGTCGCCGCCCTGCTCGCCGGGCTGCGCCCGCTGGTGATGATCGTCGTCAAGCGGGCTCGCCAGGTGGGACTGCTCGCCGTTCTCGCGCCGCTGGTCGCGTCGGGACTGGCGGTGCTGATCGCGATCTTCGCCGACCAGACTCTGAGCACCGTGCTCGAAGCCACCCGGGTGCGCTCGGCCATCGGACCGAACGTGCCGTGGTTCGAAGAACGCGTCCGCTGGGACGCGCTGATGACCATCTCGCCCGACGGCTCGCTCGCCCGACGATTCGGCATGTTCGCGATGCTGCTGTGCATCGTCGTGTGCATCGCGGTGATGCTCCGCAAGAACGGACGCATCCCCGGTACGGCCACCGGGCCGTCGCGTCGGATCCTCGGAATCATCCTGGGCGCACTGGCTTTGATGATGTTCACCCCCACCAAGTGGACCCACCACTTCGGCGTGTACGCCGGTCTCGCGGCATCGTTGGCCGCGCTGGCTGCCGTTGCCGTCACCGCTGCGACCGTCCGATCTCCGCGCAACAGAACACTGTTCACCGCCGCCGTGCTGTTCCTGACGGCGGTGGCGTTCACCAGCTCCAACGGCTGGTGGTACGTCTCGAGCTACGGGATTCCGTGGTTCGACAAGCCGCCGTCCGTTGCCGGCAAGGGATTTTCGACGATCCTGCTCGGACTGACCGTTCTGACGCTGCTCTACGCCGCCTACCAACACGTCCGATTGCCCTATCGCAGAAAAGAACCCACCACGCGTCGTAGATTCGCGCCGTCCGCGCTGACCATCGTCGCCGGCGGTGTCGTCGCCTTCGAGGTGCTGTCCTTCGCCAAAGGCGCTGTGGCGCAATACCCGGCGTACTCCATCGCCCGCTCGAACTTCTCTGCCCTCGCCGGAAACTCGTGCGGACTCGCCGGCGACGTACAGGTGGAGACCGACGTCAACGGCTCGGTACTGCAACCGATCGAACCCGGCGTGGACGCACTCGGAGCGGGTGGAAGCACCGGATTCACCCCCGACGGCGTCGCACAAGACCTGACGGCCGACTCCGAGGACACCGCGCAGGGCAGCGCCAACTCCATTCGGCCCGAGGACTCCGAACAGAGCGCGGCGGCGACGTCGTCGAACTCCGCGGGCACCTCCGGTGGAACCAACGAGAACGTCGGAGTCAACGGCAGCACGGTCGCTCTGCCGTTCGGACTCGATCCGAGCACCACACCGGTACTCGGCAGCTTCGGGGCCACCGAGCCTGCGTCCCTGACCTCGGGTTGGTATTCGCTGCCTGGAGAGGGCGACCTCATCACCATCGCCGCCGCCGGCCGTATCCGATCGGTGGACAAGGACGGAATCGTCACCGAAGGCCAACGCGTCGAACTCGAATACGGTCGCCGCGACGGCGGTGACGTGCTCGCGCTGGGGCGGATCACCCCGCTCGACATCGGTCCGTCGCCGTCGTGGCGCAACCTGCGCGTGCCGATGAACGAGCTGCCTGCCGACGCGGACGTCGTGCGCATCGTCGCCGAGGACAACGACCTGGCCGGCGATCAATGGCTCGCTGTCACCCCACCGCGCGTCCCGAAGACGCAGACTCTCAACTCGTTGGTCGGATCGACCGATCCGGTGTTGCTGGACTGGGCCGTCGGACTCGCGTTCCCGTGCCAGCGCCCGTTCGATCACCGTGACGGCGTCGCCGAGGTGCCGGAGTACCGCATCCTGCCCGACCGCACCGGTGCCGAGTCCACCAATGCCTGGCAGGACTCGATCGGCGGCGGCCCGCTCGGCTGGACCGAACTGCTACTCGGTGCGCAGACGTTGCCGTCGTACCTCGCCGACGACTACGCCCGAGACTGGGGATCGATCGAGAGATACATGCCACTCGATCCCGACGCGGCGACGGCCGAGATCGCCGTCGAGCAGCGGTCTCGGTCCGGATTGGCCAGCGACGGACCGATGAAAACAGACTGATCCCCTGGTTCTGGAACTATTCCGGGGACGGTGCCTGTGTGACCTCTTCGTCACGCTCGCATAACATCGACTCTCGTGCCCGACGTCGTGACAGATTCATCAGCTGGTCCACCCGTTCCCGCTCCACTGCGAGCCTCGGACGAACTTCGTGCTCAGGTACGAATTCCCCGGCTGATCGCCATGGTGGCCGGCGTGCTCGGTGTGCTGTTCGCGCTGATCACTCCGTTCGCACCCGTCACTCAGACCACGGCCACCATCGAATGGCCGCAGAACGGCCTCCTGCAGGACGTGGACGCCCCGCTGGTGTCCCAGGCACCCCTGAGCCTCACTGCGACCCTCCCGTGCTCTGCCGTCGCAGCACTTCCCGCGTCGGGCGGGCTGTTGCTGGCGACTGCGCCCCCGCAGGGCGAAGGCGCGGCACTGAACAGTCTGTTCGTGCGCGTCGGCGAAACGAACGTCGACGTTCTCGACCGCAACGTGGTCGTCGCGACGGCACCTCGCGCCGACGTCGAGAGCACCCGCTGCGCGGCCATCGAGATCACCTCGAACGACCAGTACACCTCCGCGGCCTTCACCGGACTGACCGATGACGACGGCCAGCCTCTGCAAGGCCGGCTCGACGGCGATCTGCGACCCCAGGTCGTCGGCATCTTCAGCGATCTCAGCGGCGCGGCCCCGGCCGACATGTCCGTCACCGTCGACGTCGACTCGCGGTTCTCGTCGTCGCCGACGTTGCTCAAGTCGCTGATCATGATCCTCGCGATCGCCTGCACCTTGCTGGCCATCGGCGCACTCGGTCGGCTCGACGGCACCGACGGCCGCGCGCACCGCCGCTTCTTCCCCTCCCACTGGTGGAAGTTCACCGGCGTCGACGTCACCGTCCTCGGCGTTCTGGTGGGGTGGCACTTCGTCGGTGCCAACACCTCGGACGACGGCTACCTGCTCACGATGGCCCGCGCCGCCGATCACTCCGGCTACATGGCCAACTACTTCCGCTGGTTCGGCGTACCCGAGGCCCCGTTCGGCTGGTACTACGACGTACTCGCCGTCTTCGCCAAGATCTCGACCGCCAGCCCGTGGATGCGACTACCCGCCCTCATCGCAGGCGTCCTGTGCTGGATGGTGATCAGCCGTGAGGTGGTGCCACGCCTCGGCCGCGCAGTGCGCAAATCCAACGTCGCTCTGTGGACCGGCGGACTGGTGTTCCTCGCGTTCTGGCTGCCGTACAACAACGGACTGCGTCCCGAGCCGATCGTCGCCCTCGGCGCGCTCCTCACCTGGTGCTCGGTGGAACGATCCATCGCCACCGGACGACTGCTCCCCGCAGCCGCCGCATGTCTCATCGGAGCCTTCACCCTCGCCGCAGCGCCGACCGGATTGATGTGTGTGGCAGCACTTCTCGCCGGAGCCCGGCCCATCGCGCGCATCGTCGTCCGACGCCACCGCCAGGTCGGCACCCTCGCGATGCTGGCACCGTTGGCCGCAGCAGGCGTACTGGTTCTCGTCGTCGTGTTCGCCGACCAGACGTACGCGACGGTCATCGAGTCCACCCGAGTCCGCACCATCATCGGCCCCAACGAGGCCTGGTACCAGGACTTCCTGCGCTACTACTACCTCTTCGTCCAGACCGTCGACGGCTCCGTCGCACGCCGCTTCGCGTTCCTGACGATGATTCTGTGCCTGTTCACCACATTGTTCGTGCTGCTGCGTCGCCGACGCATCCCCGGCATCGCGAACGGGCCGGCCTGGCGACTCCTCGGCGTCGTGCTCGGCACCATCTTCTTCATGATGTTCAACCCCACCAAGTGGACTCACCACTTCGGTTCCTACGCCGGAATCGCCGGTGGACTCGCCGCACTGACCGCCGTCGCCGTCTCGGCCAGCGCCCTGCGCTCGCGACGCAACCGATCGCTGTTCACCGCCGGACTGATGTTCGTTCTCGCACTGTCGTTCTCGGGCATCAACGGCTACTGGTACGTTTCGAGCTACGGCGTGCCGTGGTTCGACAAGACGGTATCGCTGAGCGGCAACGAATCGGGAACCCTGTTCCTCATCCTCTTCGGACTGGTCCTCGCCGTCGCCGCATTCCAGTACCTACGCGAGGGATACGCTCCCCCACAACCGAAACCGACGTCAGCGCGCGGCAAGCGCATCCGTAAGTTCGCCGCCGCACCGCTGACCGTCATCGCCGGAATCATGGTGCTCTTCGAGGTGCTCTCGCTCGTCAAGGGAGCCGTCTCGCAGTATCCCGCCTACTCGCTGGCGCGCTCGAATGTGCAATCGGTTCTGGGCAATTCGTGCGGACTCGCCAACGACGTCCTCGTCGAATCGAACCCCAACGCAGGTGTACTGAGCCCGCTGCCGGAGGAATTCGACCCCGTCGCAGGACCCCTCGGCGGATCGAGCAGCACACTGCGCAACTTCACCGCCAACGGCGTCCCCAGCGACCTCAGCGCCGACGCCGTGGAAGTCAAACCAGGACAAGGCAATACCGACCAACAGTCCGTCGGGCCCGCCTTCGAGGAAGGCCAGAGTTCGGGTACCGCAGGAGGCACCGGCGAAGTGGGCGTCAACGGCTCCTCCGCCGCCCTCCCCTTCGGACTCGACCCGGCCACCACCCCCGTCCTCGGCTCGTACCAGGAAGGCGTCCAGGAGCCCGCGTCGGCCACCTCGAGCTGGTACCAACTACCCGCCCGCAGCGACGACGCACCGCTGGTCGTCTTCTCCGCAGCCGGACGTATCTGGTCCTACGACGACACCGGAGCCCTCACCTACGGACAGTCGTTGCTGCTCGAATACGGCAAGCGCCAGCCCGACGGTAGCGTCCAGGCCCAGGGCACCTACCTGCCGCGTGACATCGGACCCGCACCCTCGTGGCGCAACCTCCGAATCCCGCTGGCAGACATCGCACCCGACGCCGACGCCGTCCGCATCGTCGCCAACGACCCCAACCTCACCGGCGACCAATGGCTCGCGTTCACCCCACCGCGAGTGCCCGTGATGGAAAACCTCAACACCATGATCGGCAGCGAGCAACCCGTGCTGCTCGACTGGGCCGTCGGACTGCAGTTCCCGTGCCAGCGCCCCTTCGACCACCGATACGGCGTGGCCGAGGTACCCGGATACCGCATCCTGCCCGACCGCCCACTCGCCGTCAGCTCTACCGACACCTGGCAATCCGGCGAGAACGGCGGCCCCCTGGGCTGGTCCGAACTGCTCGCCAAGCCCGTCACCGTCCCCACCTACCTCGAGAACGACTGGGCCAGGGACTGGGGATCGTTGGAGCGCTACGAGCAGTACTACCCGAGCGCCGTGCCCGCTGAACTCGACACCGCCGACGTCACCCGATCGGGTTGGTACAAAGACGGAGAACTGCGAGTCTTCGAGGACTGATCGCCCGCCCGCCCCCCGCTCCGCGTCAATGGACCCTTGCACACGTCTCGACCGTGCAAGGGTCCATTCACGTTTCGGCACGTCGTGGATCAATGGACCATTGCATACGTCTGAGCGCGTGGATGGTCCATTCACCCTCCGGTGGGGCACAGACCGCGGACTTCATCGGACTCCATCTGCCGGCTTTATCATTCGAGTCCGACAGCATCGTCCGGCTCGCGACCTGTAGCAGCCGATCCATCCACAGCCTCGTCGGGTATCCACAGACAATCGGCGACAGCGTCTAAATGCGAAAAACGTGTCGGTGCCGAATTCGACTCTTCGGGCATGAAAAGACGACAGTGGAACGCAGGTTCGTTGTTCGACCTGAGCTCGACCGGCGTAGTGACGCGCCGACAGCTTCGCGAAGTGGGCGTGAGTGACGCAGCGATCGACGGCAGATGCGCGGCAGGCGGTCCGTGGCAGCGGTTGCTACCGGGTGTCGTACTGCTGCGCAACGGCCATCCCTCGACCCTCGAGCGCTCAGCCGCGGCGCTCGCGTACGGCGGCCCGACGAGCATGATCACCGGCTGCGTCGGACTCGATTCGTTCGGATACGGGACCAACGGATCCTCCGGGGAGGTTCATCTGCTGCTGCCCGCGGAGATGCGTCGGGCATCGGTGTCTTTCGTCCGAGCAGAGCGGACGTGGCGGCTTCCCGAGCCGATCACCAAGGGCAGCATCCGAGTTGCTCCTCTGGTGCGTTCATTGGTCGACGCCACGCGGGCCGCGAGATCCGAGGCACGGTGCGTCACCTTGCTGACCGAGGTGCTCCAAAGAGGCAGCGCGTCCATCGACGAAATCGCCACCGAATTGGCCGAAGGGCCGCGACGCTACAGCGCGCTCACCCGACGTGTGCTTCTCGAGTTGCGGGACAACGCGCACTCGGTGGCCGAACTCGAGGATCAACGTCTGTACCGAACCAGCGGGCTGCCCACGATGACGCACAACTGCGACATCTACGCCCGAAGCGGAGAGTTCATCGCCAACACGGACGGGTGGATCGACGCCGTGGCACTGGCACGGGAGATCGATTCCGTGACCCATCATCTGTCACCGGCCGACTACCAGCGGACACAAGCCCGACGCAACCGAATGCAGGCCCACGGTCTGATCGTCGTATCCCATTCACCGCAAGACATCCGCGATCGACCGCATCAGGTGCTCGACGACCTACGGATGAACTACCAGCATGCTCTCGCCCGACCTCGACCGGATGTAGTGATGGTTCCGCGTGAATCGACCGCGTGAATGGGCCATAGAACACGTCTGACCGGTGCAGTGGTCCATTGACACCGGCCCGGCTGACGCGTGAATGGACCATTGCATACGTCTGAACGGTGCAGTGGTCCATTGACGCGAACGGGAGCGAAGCGACCCCCTGCGAGGGCAGGGGCACCACTTCAGTCCGACTAGATCGGAAGCAACGAGTGCTTACGTGGACTCTTGTGCACTTCCTTGTCCTTCAGGATGTGCAGGGCCTTACGAATTTCGAGGCGCGTCTGGGAGGGCTCGATGACCGCGTCGATGTAGCCACGCTCGGCGGCGATCCAGGGCGTTGCCACGTGTTCGTTGTAGAAGTTGATGAGCTGCTTGCGTAGCGCCGGTGCATTCTCTCCGGCCTCGGCGAGTTGTTTGCGACTCATGATGTTGATGGCACCTTCGGCACCCATGACGGCGATGCGGGCGGTCGGCCAGGCGAGGTTGATGTCGGATCCGAGCTGCTTCGAGCCCATCACCGCGTATCCGCCGCCGTACGACTTACGAATCACCACAGTCAGTTTCGGCACTGTCGCTTCGACGAACGAGAAGATGAAGCGGCCACCGCGATGGATAACGCCGAGGGTCTCCTGGTCGACGCCGGGCAGGAAGCCGGGTGTGTCGACCAGGAAGATGATCGGAATGTTGTAGGCATCGCTGAGGCGGATGAACCGGGCGCATTTGTCCGCTGCCTTGGCGTCGAGCGCCCCGGACAGATGCATCGGCTGATTGGCGACGATGCCCACCGGCCGGCCGTCGACGCGGGCGAAGCCGGTGATGACGTTCGGTGCCGTCTGGCCCGACAGCTCGTGGAATTCACCGTCGTCGAAAATACGCAGGATGATGTCGTGCATGTCGTAGCCGGCGTTGTCGGCGTCGGGCATGAACGAATCGAGCTTGCGATCGGAGTCGGTGAGCTCGGGCTCGAGCCCCGGGTTGATCACCGGCGACTCTTCCTGACAGCTCGACGGCATGTAGCTCAGGTAGTTCCGGATCCACTCGAACGCGGCCTTCTCGTCCGCTGCCACGTGGTGCACGTTGCCGTTGACCGCCTGGACGCGAGCACTGCCCAGTTCGTCGAGGCTGACGTCCTCACCGGTGACGGACTTGATGACGTCCGGGCCGGTGACGAACATGTACGCCTCTTCGGTGGCGACGACGATGTCGGTGTTGATGGGCGCGTACACGGCACCACCGGCACACTTGCCGAGGATCAGGGAGATCTGCGGGCACAGACCGGACAGCGCCTCGTGGCGTCGGCCCAGTTCGGCGTACCAGGCCAGCGACGTGACCGCGTCCTGCACACGTGCTCCACCGGAGTCGTTGATGCCGACGACGGGGCAGCCCATCTTGATCGCGAAGTCCATGATGCCTGCGACCTTGCGGCCGAACATCTCGCCGACGGTTCCGCCGAACACCGTCTGATCGTGCGAGAACACGGCGATCGGACGGCCGTCGACGGTTCCGTGACCGGTGACGACGCCGTCACTGTAGAGGGCGCCGGGATCGTTCGGGGCCTTCACCAGTGCGCCGATCTCGACGAAGCTACCGGGATCGAGCAACGAGTTGACGCGATCGCGGGCGCTGGGGATGCCCTTCTTCGCGCGCTTCGCTACGCCGATGTCGCCGGCCGGCTCCTTGGCCTGTTCGAGCTTCGCCCGTAGTTCGGCCAGCTTCTCCGCAGTGGTGCCACTCAAGATCTACGCTCCGGTTCTTGCAGACTCGATGTTCTCGAGCGTCTTCGACAAATGGGCCGCAATTTTTCCAATGTACGGCTCGTCGACGACGGCGAGATGGTCGCCTCCGACGTACACGATCTCGAGGTCCTCGACCACAGGTCCCCAGCCACCGTGCTCTTCACGGCTGGCGTACGCGGGCTCGAGGGCGATGGCGTCGTCGTGGTACTTGTCGGCCATGTACAGCGTCACGTGTCCGCCGTACTTCTTGAGCTCGGCCGTCTGGATCGCCCGGTTGTCGAGCCACGACGTGCGCTGGTGCTCGATGATGCCGCCGGGGATCTTCGCGCCACTGAGCTTCACCAGATCGGTGATGATGCGGATCTGGCCCTCGTCGTCCGATTCGACCAACTTGTCGTACGGAATCGGGTAGTCGACGTTGTAGGTCTTCTTCGCGAAGGCCGCGTACCGCTCCCAGCGCTTGCGCACCTCGTCCTTGGTGTCCGGGATCTGCGTACCGGGCATGACGGTGTCGAGCAGCCCGACGTAGGCGACCTCGATGCCCTCTTCCTCCATCTGACGCGCCACCTCGTAGGCGAGGATGCCGCCCAGCGACCAGCCGACGAACACGTACGGTCCTTCGGGCTGGATCGCCTTGATCAGCGGCACGTATTCCGCTGCTCGTACGGCGATGGGCCCTTCGACGCGCTCGAGTCCGTACATCGGCGTGCCTGCAGGCAGCTTTCGCAGCAGCGGCTCGTAGGCGACGGTGGAGCTACCGGCCGAGTGGAACGCGAACACCGGTGTGGCGGTGGAACCTTCGGGGCGGGCACGCAGGTTGCGTACGACGCCGTCGATCTCACCGTCTTCGAGGTGCGGACGAACCTTGTCGGCGAGCTGCTCGATGGTCTCCGAGTCGAGGACGTCGTCGAAGGTGATCTCGCCGCCTGCCCGCTCGGTCAGACGAGCGGCCAGCTTCTCGGCCGTCTCGTCGTCGAGGATGGGCAGGGTGTTGAAGATGCCCTTGGCCGATTCCTTCGTCACCACAGCCCATGTCGCGAACGTCATCCGCTCGGCATTGTCGCGCGGAGGCACGTCGGACCCGGCGGCCTCGGCGAAGGCTTCCTTGCCGCCGAGGTCGGTCTGCGCCGCGGCAGCAACAGCCGGGGCAGCCGTCTCGACGGGAGCGACGTCCTCGGCAACGGGGGCAGGCTCGACCGGAGCAGGCGCAACAGCAGCCTGCTCGGCCGCCTTCTCCGCCGCCTGCTTGTCTGCGAGGGCCTGCACCTCGTCGCGGTTCTCGATCGCGTAGCGCAGGTACTTCTCCACCTCACGCAGATTCGCGTCGCGCACGGCCTGCAATTGCACTGTGGGGATGTCGAATTCGTACTCCACCCGGTTCTTGATCCGGACGGCGCTGAGCGAATCGAGACCCAGTTCGATCAGCGGAACCTCGGGCGGCAGATCCTCGGGCGCGTAGCCCATGGACTCCGCGACGATGATGGCCAGCCGGTCTTCGAGCTTCTGATTGCCGTTGGGATCCCAGCGATCACCGAAGGTCTCGACGACCTCCGGCAGTTCCTCCATGGGAGAAGAGGAACGCTCTTCCAGAGCGACAACGGGTTCCGGACGCACATCACCGGACGTGACGACGGCCTCGTGCAGCAACGTGAACGCCGAGCCCTCGTGTGCGTGCACCTGAACCGACGCGCCACCGAGGTGCGAGGTCAACGTCGTGACGACAGTGCCTACCTTCGGCACGCCGGCATGGGACACCGAAACACCCAGGGCCACATCGGAGAACACCTGCGACGCAGCAGCAGTGACGAGTGCATCGAAACCGGTGACGGCCGAGGCCTGAACTTCCCAGACGTGGCGGCCGTCGGGCAGTGCGACGCGTGCGCCGGGCACCCGCGTGTTACCACTGGAGCTGACCTGCGAGTTGAGCCAGAACTCCTTGCGCAGGTACGCAGTTCGCGGGATCGGCGCGTACGGACCGGACTCGAACAGCGTTGCCAGTTCCAGTGCGTGGCCGTGGACGTACAGCTGCGCCAGAGCGGCGAGGAAGGTCTCGGACTCGTCCTCCTTGCGCTTGAGCGTCGGGATCAGAGTCGAATCGGCGACGCCTGCAGCCCATGCCGTGGCGGCCACCGACATCAACGCGACGGGGTTGGGAGCGAGCTCGACGAACGTCGTGTGACCGTCTCCCACAGCGACATTGACGGCCTGAGTGAACCAGACCGGATGACGCATTCCCTTGGTCCAGTAGTCGACACCGTGGATCGCCGCATGCCCGACGCGATAGTGCGCCTCACGATCGACCGACGAGTAGACCCCGGCGGTGAGCTTGCTCGGTTCGATTCCGGCCAGTTCGGCGGCCAGCTCACCGAGCAGCACGTCGACTGCTGCGGTGTGTCCGGCACCCTTGACGTCGAGCAGGCGGGCCATCTTGCCTGCTGCCTCGGCCATGTCGACGAGAGCCTCGACCTCGGCGCGTGGTCCTCCGACAGTGGTGTGCGTCGGTGCTGCGTAGACGCAGGGTTCGACGTTGGGGAACTGATCGGTGAGGGTCTTGACCTCGTCCGGGGTGTATTCGACGAGAGCCATGGCACCCTGCGATGCGGCTCCGAGTCCGTCCTGCCCCTCGGCCAGCAGTCGCGAACGGGCGTAGATGATGCGCACTGCGTCTTCGAGGTTCAGGCCACCGGCGACGTAGGCGGCGGCGACCTCACCCATCGAGTGGCCGATGACGGCTGCCGGCTCGGCACCGTGCGCGCGAAGCGTTGCCGCCAAGGCGATCTGGATGACGAAGATGCCGACCTGGGAGTTCTCGAACTCGTAGGTCTGCGAGTCGTCGAGGATGATCTCGCGGATGGAGTAGCCGGCCTCGTCGACGAGCAGCTCGTCCACCTTGTCGACCTCGGCCGCGAACACCGCGTTGGTGCGGTACAGCCGCGATGCCATCTTGCGATGCTGCGAACCGAAGCCGGAGAACACCCACACGGCGCCGTTGGACGCGGGTGAATCCGCGGAGAACAGCCCCGGGCCAGGCTTGCCGGCTGCGATGGCGCGCAGGCCCGCGATGGCCTCGGCCGTGGTGGAGGCCAGAACCACTGCGCGCGAACGCCCGTGGTTGCGGCGGGCCAACGTGCGGCCGACGTCGACGAGAGGCGTCGTGCTGCCCTCTTCGGTCTCGAGCCAGTCGGCCAATTCCGATGCAGCCCGCTTACGACGCGACGGCAGGGCGGCGGACACAGCGAGAATCACTGTCTCCGAGCCGGTTTCAGTATCGGACACAGTGGACTCTGCCAGGCTGGTCTCGGCCTCGGCGACCGGGCTGGTCGTCTCGGAATCGAGCTGCTCCTCGTAGACGCCCTCCACCACCGCGGCGTCCGGGTCCACGGCCGAGGGGTCGAATGCGCCGTCGGTCTCACCCGGGACGTACTCGCGCACGACGACGTGCGCGTTGGTGCCACCGAATCCGAAGCCGGACACGCCGGCGACGGCCTTGCCGGTGTACCGCGGCCAGTCGGTGGCCTCCGGGATCACCTTCAGGTGCGCCTTGTCGAAGTCGATGTACGGGTTGGGGCCCGCGTAGTTCAGCGAGGCGGGCAGCTTGTTCTGCTGCATCGCGAGGACGACCTTGATCAAACCTGCTGCGCCTGCGGCAGATTCGAGGTGGCCGAAGTTCGTCTTCGCCGATCCCAACAGTGCCGGCTTGTCGGCGTCACGGCCACGACCGACCACACGACCGAGAGCGTCGGCCTCGATCGGGTCGCCCAGAATGGTTCCGGTGCCGTGCGCTTCGATGTAGTCCACGCCCGACGGGTTGATACCGGCGTCGCGGTAGGCGAACCGAAGCGCATCGGCCTGTGCGTCCGGGCTCGGTGCGAGCAGTCCGTTGGAGCGGCCGTCCTGGTTGATCGCGGATCCGGCAATGACGGCGAGGATGTCGTCCCCGTCGCGTTCGGCGTCCTCGAGTCGCTTGAGCACGACGAGTCCGCCGCCTTCGGAGCGGATCATGCCGTTCGCGTCGGAGGAGAAGGCCTTGATTCGGCCGTCGGGCGCAAGCACACCCGTCTGGCCGAATCCGACGGTGATGGGCGGCGCGAGCAGCATGTTGACGCCACCGGCAACGGCCAGATCGGATTCGCCGGTACGCAGACTGCGCACCGCCTGGTGCACGGCGACCAGCGACGACGAGCATGCGGTGTCGACGGCGATCGACGGCCCGCGGAAGTCGTAGAAGTACGACACTCGGTTGGCGACGATGGCGGTGGACGTGCCGGTGAGGGCATACGGGTGCACGGCCGGGTCGCTGACGGCGATGAGCTGGTAGTCGTTGGAGGAGCTGCCGATGAAGACGCCGACCTGGCTGCCCTTGATCGAGCTAGCCGGAATGTGCGCGTGCTCCAACGCTTCCCAGGTCAGTTCCAGCGCGAGCCGCTGCTGCGGATCGACGTTGACGACCTCGTTGGGCGACATCGCGAAGAACTCGGCGTCGAAGGTCTTGACGTCGTCGAGGTAACCGCCCTTGGTCACCGTCGCGGCCACCGCCGCAGCGATGACGGGATCGGAGGTGAATTCCTGCCAGCGGCCGTCGGGCAGATCGGTGATGCCGTCGCGGCCCTCGATCAGCAGCGACCACATCTCTTCCGGAGTGTGTCCGGTGCCAGGGAAGCGGGAGGACAGACCGACGATCGCGACGTCGTGCGCGTCGCCCGACTGGCCACCGCTGGTGTAGAACGCATCGTCGACGGTGCCGACCGGCTCGTCCGGCTCGCCCTCGATGATGATCTTGGCGAGCGAAGCGATGGTGGGGTGCTGATAGACGACGGTGGCGGTCAACGTGACCCCCACGAGTTCCTCGATCTCGCCGCTCAGTGCGACGGCATCGCGAGAGGACAGACCGAATTCCTCCATCGGGCGGTCGTCGGAGATGGCCGACGCCGGTTGCCCGGTCGCGTCCGCAACCCAGTTGCGCAGCCAGTCCCGCAGCTGCGCAACCGTGAGGTCTCCGCCGTCCACGCGCTCGATTTTGTCTGTCTCTAGTTCAGCCATTACTCACCAAGTCGTGTCGGAGGAAAAACGGAAGATGCGTCCGTCAGTCGGGCAGTTCTGCGTCCGGGAAGGCCGTCTGCTGGTAACCGCCGCGCAGCGTGCCCTCGATGTACGCCGCCTTGCATGCGCGTCGAGCGATCTTGCCGCTCGACGTACGCGGAATGGAACCGGCCGGTACGAGGAGGACGTCGCGAACCGTGACGCCGTGCCGGGCGGACACTGCGGCACGCACCTCGTCGGCGATCGGAGCCGGGTCTGCCTTGCCGGAGCCGGGTGCGCGCTCGGCGACGATGACGAGCTGCTCGGAGCTGTCGTCGGAGTCCTTGGTCAGGGCTGCGCCACTGAACTCGAACACGACGTCCGGAAGCTGGTTGAGCGGGACGGCGAAGGCCGCGACGAAGCCGGGACGCAGGGCCTTGCTGGCTTCCTGAGCCGAGAACTCGATGTCCTGCGGGTAGTGATTGCGGCCGTCGACGATGACGAGGTCCTTGACGCGGCCGGTGATGTAGAGCTCACCGTCGTGGTAGACGCCGAAGTCGCCGGTACGCATCCAGTTGCCACCCTCGGGAGCGCCCTCTGCGTGCGAGCCCTCGGGATTGCGGTGGACGAGCTTGTTGTGGAAAGTCTCCGTGGTCTCGGTTTCGCGGCCCCAGTAGCCCTTGCCGATGTTCTCGCCGTGCAACCAGATCTCACCGACATGCTCGTCGGCAACCTCGCCGGCGGTCTCGGAATCGACGATGGCAGCCCACTGGCTGCGGGCGACGGTTCCGGTGGACACCTGCGGGATGGCACCGGGGGCGTCGGGGGCGACGACGACGAAGTTGCCCGCGTTGAGCTCGACGCGGTCGACGTAGACCACCTTCGCCTCGTCGGCGTGCTTGCTGGTGGAGACGAACAAAGTCGCCTCCGCCATGCCGTAGGACGGCTTGATCGCGGACTTCGGCAGACCGTACGGACCGAACGCCTCGTTGAACTTCTTCATCGACGACGTGGTGACGGGCTCACTGCCGTTGATCAGACCGATGACGTTGGACAGGTCGAGGCTCTCGCCGTTCTTCGGCAGACCGCGCTGGGCGGCGTGCTCGAACGCGAAGTTCGGTGCTGCTGCGAAGGTGCCTGCGCCGTCGGAGACTGCGGCGAGCTCCTTGATCCAGCGCCAGGGCCGCTGCACGAAGGCACGCGGGCTCATGATCGTGATGTACTTGCCGCCGAGCGCCGGGAGGATGACGGTGAGCAGGCCCATGTCGTGGAACATCGGCAGCCAGGTGACGCCGCGGGAGTCGTGGTTGATCTCCATGCTGTCGACCATCTGCAGCGCGTTCACGCCCACTGCCCGGTGCGTGATCTCGACGCCGGCCGGGGTACGCGTCGAGCCGGACGTGTACTGCAGGTAGGCGATGTCGTCGAGCCCGGCCTTGGGCTCGACCCACGTCTCGCCGACGCTGTCCGGGACGGCGTCGACGGCGATGATCCTGGGCCGCTCCGCAGCAGGCAGCGCGCGGAAGAACGCGCGCACGCCTGCAGCCGAATTGCTCGCGGTGAGGATGGCGCTGGGCTTGCAGTCACCGAGGACGGCATGCAGGCGGTCGGTGTGACCGGGCTCGTCGGGATCGAACAGCGGAACCGCGATGGTGCCCGCGTAGATCGCACCGAAGAAGGCGATGACGTACTCGAGTCCCTGCGGGGCCAGGATGGCCACGCGATCACCGGGCTGGGTGACCTGCTGCAGGCGAGCAGCGACAGCTTTGAGGCGAGTACCGAACTCGGCCCAGGTGAGCTCGTGAGCTTCACCGTCACGTTCCCGGGAGTAGTCGACGAACCGGTACGCGAGCGTGTCGGAATTCTCCTGCACGTTCACCTCGACGTGGCGGACGAGTGTCTGCCCTTCGCCGATGGTGATGTGGCCGTTCTCATCGATGAAATCATCGAACGTGTGGCTCATTACTTCAATCTCCTCCGACACGAATCCGCTGCCACACAGCCTGCGTGACCTGGGCCCACACGACCGGCTACGTGCATGCAGACACCGAACAGCGTTTTATGTTACTGACTAGTAGCTCTTACGGTGTCGGTTTGGCACCTGGTTTCGAGGCCAGCTACATCGTACCGACACGCGCCTACGTCACTCGCCTTTCAGCAAGTCGACAACCGGCGCGAATGCTTCCATTTGAGTAGGGAAAACCCCGACATAGGACATCGTCGTTCGCGCGCGAACGTTACGGATCTGATCGGCAATTTCCTCGTATGTCCCGAATGCGAGGTACGGAGACGACAGAATGTCCTCGACGGTGAGCTTGACGTCGACGTCCACGTTCGGCGGGTAGCCGTTGTCGAGTGCCGCCAGCGCCATCTCGGCCATCTGCTCCCGATCGTCGGTGACGACGATCGTGGTGATGGCCCAGTTCAGTTCGATGTCGTCGAACCGATCCCCCGCAGCGCTGCGAATGAGCTCGACTCGCTCGAGGGTCTTCTCGATGGTCATGCCCGAGAGCAACAGCTTGCCCTCCTTCGAGGTGCTCGGCACCACGGAGATGATGTCGGCGTGCTTGGCCGCGAGCGCGAGCATCTTCGGACCGCCACCGCCGATGCAGATCGGAGGACGCGGTCCCTGCCGTGGCCGAGGACTGCCCTTGAGTCCTGCGATCGTGTAGTGCTTGCCCTCGAAGTTGCATTCCTGACCGCGCAACAGGACGTCGAGAATTTCGAGGGTCTCTTCGAGCTTCTCGATGCGCACGCCCGGGCGGTCGTACGTGATACCCGCCTTGTCGTACTCCTCACGCATCCACCCGGCACCAAGACCGAGTTCGAGTCGACCGCCCGACA
The DNA here is from genome assembly GCF_002259145.1 of Rhodococcus sp. 15-2388-1-1a. Lineage (NCBI taxonomy): Bacteria > Bacillati > Actinomycetota > Actinomycetes > Mycobacteriales > Nocardiaceae > Rhodococcus > Rhodococcus sp. 15-2388-1-1a. Next base: position 120,958 of record NZ_NPFP01000042.1, read on the forward strand.
GCACGTCGATGGTGGCCGCATCCTTGGCCAGCACCGCAGGATGCCGGAAGCCGTTGGCCAGGACAGCAGTGCCGAGCCGAATCTTGTCGGTGGCGACGGCGAGTGCTCCGAGTGCCGCGATCGGACCGACCTGGTTGCCCAGGTGGTCGGGAATCATGAAGCTGTCGTAGCCCAGTTCCTCGGCTTGTTGCGCCAGCTTGATGAACTTCCGAGCCCCGCCCTCCTCGGCGTTTCCCTCTCCGCCTGCAGCGAATCGGAATTTGCGCGGCCCTGCGGTCGCGGCCTCGGCGGAACTCATCTATTGCTCTCCTCGGAGTGTGCAGCGGTCTTGTTTCGGGTGGCGAGAGCAGCCCGGCCGAGGCCGATCTGCGCAGGTCCAAGGCGCCACTCTAGCTGCTGACCGGAGTCGATCACACCGGCTGGGGGGTTTCACGGCTCAGGTTTGTGCCTGGCAATAGATCGCCACGCATTGCGTTGTGACGTTTCCGTTATGAAGCGTCATCGCTCACGAATGCGCGGGCGTCGGGGCGTTCTCGATCAGTCCGGCGGCCCACGCAGCGGTCCACTGAGTGGCCGTCGTACCGGATTCGTCGACGACAAAACTGTTGTACGACGCATGAACGGGGTTGCCTGCAGCACCGATCAGAATTTGGATGCTCTGCGGAATGTTGCGGAGCGACAATCCATCCGACGGTGACGAGCAGATCAAGTCGCCGGGAGCGCAGATCTCGTTGGTCCGGTCGTCGAGAGCACCGAAGCCACCTTCTCGACGCCCCGTCATCGTGATGCCGGGCAGGTCGAGTCCGCCCAGAGCGACCTCTGCACCGACGCCGTCGAGCGGGGCCGGAACGTCGGTACCGGAGACGCCGTCGCGTCGACCGTCGGCGATGACGGTGACACCGAGAACCCGATCGGCGGAGATGGGACCGTTGCCCGCTCCGATGTCAGCCGCGATGTCGCCGGCGATGACCGCGCCCTGCGAGAAACCGGTGAGGACGAAGTTGGTCAACGGGCAACGCGCGCTGACATCGGTCATCTTCTGCACGGCGACGGCTTTGCCTTCGGTACGACTGTTGTTGTAGGACTGCTGGCCGTCCGGCGGCAGTGCGATGGGGTTCGAGAACTGAGCCACGTACGGCACGGTGTAGACGTCGGCTCGCGAGCCGGGGAACTGCTCCTGCAGCGGGCGAGTGACGTTGAGCATCAGCGAGGCCGGATTGGCCGTCGGGTTGTACGGATCGTCGGTGGCAGACGACTCCCAGGTACCGGGAATGGCGATGACCTGGACGTCGGGGCAGTCCGCCGGCTGCGACGTCGGCTCCTCGGGACCCGGCGGTACCGGGATACCCGGTTCCTTCGGCAGCCGTCCGGCCAGCAGGTACCACAGAGCGACGATGATCAGACCGATGATCGCCGCAACGGCGATCACCGGAAGAATTCTGCGCTTACGCTTGGCCATCACCGTGGATCTACGGCCTGCAGTAGGTCGCCTGCGCGGCGGCGATGTAGGTCTGGGCTGTTTGCTGAGCCTGCGTCTCGCTCACCTGAGTTCCGCCTGCGCTGGCCTCGACGCCGACGTTCGCAGTGACGAACGTCGAGATCTCCTCCGCCGCGACTCCCTGCGCCTGCGCGGCACAGATGTAATTGGCCGTCGACACCGCGATGTCGCCGTTGCCCGCCGGAGTGATGCCCTGCTTCTTCAACTCGTCCAGGAAACTCGTACCGCGGTCGTCGATCTGGCTTTCCGTCGGCCCCGGGAAATCGTCCGGGACGGGCTGCGGCTGCTCGGGCGGCGCGGTGGCCGCCTCACCCGGGCTTGTGGTGGGCGCAGCAGTGGTGGTCTCGGCAGCCGACGTCGTCGAACTCGCCTCGGTCGTCGTCTGAGCGGCCGCGGTGGTGCTCGTCGGCGCTCCGGTCGCCGTCGAGTCGTCACTCCCGCAGGCCACCAGCATCGCACTCGCCGCCACGGCGAACACACCGAGCGACAGAGTCCTGGTGAGGGAATTACGCGTCATCGATCGAAATCCTTCGGTCGTCGGGTTCGCAGGCGACAGTACCGCCACGCTCTGAGAGGACTCTGAAGAGTCGTGCACCTCGCTACGGCGCGATCGTGGCAACGCCGTCCTTCAGCGTGATGATGCCGAACTGGAAGTTCTGCTGCTTACCGCCACCGTCGATGTCGAACTGATCGCTGGTGGGGTAACCCAACCGGCCGCCCTCGTAGCCGACCGATCCCCACGCGTCGAAGATCGGACCGTACGGGGTGGACCAGGCTCCGCTCAGAGGGCTCCAGTAGATGTTGCCCGTCTCGAACTGGTTGAAGCGTCCGCCGTCCCTGATCGGGCCGAGCTCGTTGGACTTGGGGAACCCGAGAGCTCCACCCTCCCAGCCCAATTCGCCGTACTTGCCCAGAATCATGCCCTGCACCGAGTGCACCCCTGCGTCGGGCGAGGTGTAGATGGCACCGATCTCGAAGCCCTGCACCGATCCGGGCTTGTTCGGCGTCGCGACCTCGTCGAGCACGGGGTAGCCCAGCGGTCCGCCCTCGTAACCCTGGGCGGCCCACTCGTCGAGCACCGCGCCCTTGACCGCGTGCGCACCGGTCTGCGGCGTGAAGTAGACCATGCCGTTCTGGAAAGCGTTGAACCGTCCACGACCGTCGGGAGTTCCGATCTCGCCGGTCGTCGGGAAGCCGAGAGCGCCCTCGGGGCCCCTGTTGCCCTGATAGATGCCACCGATGGCACCGGCGACGACCTGCGCCCCGGTATCGGGGGTGAAGAAGACCCGACCGAAGGTGAAGTCCTGAGCCCGTCCGCCTGCCACGTTGTATTCGGCGGTCAAGCACGGGCCGAGCCACGAATTGGCACCGCTCGCGTTGCCGATCAGTCCGGCAGCGCTGCACGCGGGATTGTCGACCTCGACACCGAGTGCGGTGGCGAGCTGCGGCCACAGCTGATGCAGCTCGAACTGCCAGTACGGCCACGAGTGCGTGCCCGACGGCCGGTAGTTGACCTGAGCGGGAATCCCGAGCTGATTGAGCTTGGTGGCGAACGTCTGCGAGGTCAGTCGCGACAGGATCTCGAGCCCCATGCCGGCGTAGTTGGTGCTCACGCCGGGAATGGGCGACGGCTGATCGTACGGTCCGGCCGAGCCGTTGCCGCTGGAGATGTACAGACTGACGCCCTCGAGCTTGTCGGCCAACATGTACGGATCATGCTGTGCCCACAGCGAATTCGACGGCGGCCCCCACATGGCGCTCGAGTTGAACCCGCCGGCGTCGGTCATCGCGTACTGGATGGCCTGCGGCATGCCGAGCGAGGTGGTGCTCAGGATGCCCGAGAGCGATCCGGCGAACTTGAAGAAACCGGGATTACGCGCTGCGAGGAACATCGCGGACGTGCCGCCCATCGACAGTCCGACGACTCCGCGGTTGTCGGTGCTGCGCCAATCGCGTTCCAGAATGGGCGGAAGTTCCTTGGTCAGGAACGTCTCCCACTGGTAGTTCTTTCCGTTGTCCTGATCGACCCAGTCGGAGTAGAAGCTGGACTGGCCGCCGATGGGCAGGACCACGTTGACGTTCTTGTCGGCGAAGTACGACTCGGCATCGGTCTCGGCCGTCCAGCCGTTCTCCTGATCCGTGGCGCGCAGTCCGTCGAGCATGTACACCTGCGGGAACGTCGCCTGCGGGTTGATGTTCCAGTCACGTGCGAGCAGCAGCTGAACCTGGATGGGCGTGCCCATCGACGGAGATTCGATCCACAGGGCGACGCGACGGTCGGAGAGCCAATCCACCGAGGTCACCGTGGCACCGGACGTCTGCGTGTAGGCAGGCCCGGCAAGTGCGACAGGTGCCGTCCGCGCGACGGGGGCAGCGGAGGCAACGGTCGTCGTCGCGAAGGGGATCATCAGCGCGGAAGCGACGGTCAGCGCTGCTGCCGCTCGCCGAGCCCGTGTGCCGGCCGATGTAGTCCGACCGAACCGAACAAGCTCAGTGCGCATGATGGTGACTCTCTTTCGACGTGACTTTCGAAGGTCTCCTATCGAGACATGCTTCGTATGTCTTTCTACACGTGCCCGATGCCGACGAGCAGCAGACTCGCTGTGACTGGTGGTGCAATTGTGAACTGGGTCGACGGTGGCGATCACGGTCGAGACCGAAAAATGCCGCCCGGCGCACAGACGCGGGGCGGCATTTCTCGAAGAACAACTTGTCGATCGGTGTCAGGCGTTGAGCGCGTCCAGGATCTGGCCGCGAGCCTTCCACAGCTCGGCTCCCCAGTACGGCCATGCGTGAATGCCGTTGGACGGGAAGCTGTAGGTGGCCGGGATGCCGAGGGTGTTCATGCGGATCTGGAATGCACGGGTGTTGGCGAGCGAGAGGGCCTCGAGAGCCATGCCGTTGGCGGTGTTGTAGAAATCGATCGGCGCGGCCGGTCGATCGAACTCGCCGGGCAGACCACTGGCTGCCGAGATGTACAGGGACATGCCCTCCAGCCTCGGTGCGAAGACGAACGGGTCGTTACGCAGCCACGCCGGGTTCCAGGGCGGTCCCCACATGGAGTCGACGTTGAAGCGTCCGGCATCGAGCATGGCGACGCGGATGGCCTCGCGCATGCCGGGTGCCGAGATGTTGAGGTAGCCCGAGAGCGAACCGGCGAACTTGAACTGATCGCGGTGGTACGCGGCGAGCGTCAGAGCGGCCGAACCACCCATCGACAGTCCGAGAACACCGTTGTTGCTGCGCGAGACACCGTAGTTCTCGAGGAACGCAGGCAGTTCCTGGGTCAGGAACGTCTCCCACTTGTAGGTGACTTCCTGGCCGTTGAAGTTCGACGAGGTGTACCAGTCGCTGTAGAAGCTCGACTGACCACCGACGGGCATGACCAGGGTCACGTCGTCGTTTGCGAACTGATCCTGCGCGTTGGTCTCGAACGTCCAGGCGTTGCGGTCGTCGCGTGCGCGCAGTCCGTCGAGCAAGTAGAGAGCAGCGTTTCCGCCGCGGGCCGCCCACTGCACCTGAACCTTGATGGGGCCCATCTCGGACGGGACGATCAGGTCTTCACGGCCACCGGCAGGGGCCTGATGCGCGACAGGAGCGGGCGCTGCAACAGCCACTGCTCCACCGACGACACCGGCTGCGAGGGGAAGGACGAGCGCTGCAGCACCGACGCCGAGCAGGCGCTGACGCCAGCGTGAAGACGCCTTCGGTGTTCTGCTGAGGCCGGCAAATCGCATGAATAGTGCTCTCTCTCATCTACGCGGTCTCCGCGACATGCGGCCCCCGGCAATCGAACAGGGCTTACTGGTGGCCCCTCGAGGCCGAAGGACGACGTGGTCCCGAAAAATCTGAGGTTCTGCTGTGAAAACAGGCGAACCGCTCGATGGAGGTTATTCCATCGAGCGGTTCCAAGGCAAAACTGTGATCAGCGTCCCAGTTTCACCTCGACGTTTCCCTGAAACAGGAGACTATCCTGCCCGGTCCCCGCTGAACAGCCCTGAAAAGTCGTGAAGTTTCACGAAAGGCCGAAAAACGGGCGAAACAACCGAAATGACCGTTGACCGGGTCAGTTACCGATGTTGGCGCTCAGGTCCGGTGCCATGATGCGGATCTGCTCGCCCCAGTAACCCCACTGGTGGGTACCGACGGCCGGGAACGCATACGTGACGTTGTTGGCACCGATGCTGGCCATGCGGATCTGGAACGCTCGACTGTTCGCCAGCGCGATGGCCTCGAGGCCCATGCCGTTGGCGGTGTTGTAGTAGTCGATGAAGCTCTGCGGGCGATCGAGTCCGCCGGGCAGACCGCTGCCTGCGAAGACCCACACGCGCGTTCCGTTGTCACGCAGGCGAGGTGCGAAGACGAACGGGTCGTTGCGCAGCCACGCCGGATCCCACGGCGGTCCCCACATCGCGTCGATGTTGTAGCGGCCGGAGTCGAGCAGGGCCAGACGCATCGCTTCACGCATGCCGGGAGCGGAGATGTTCAGGTAACCGGACAGCGAGCCTGCGTAGCTGAACTGGTCCGGGTGGTACGCAGCGAGCGTCAGAGCAGCCGAGCCACCCATCGAGATGCCGATGACACCGTTGCGGTTCGGGTTGAAGCCCCAGTTCGCACGCAGGTTCTCGCGCAGGTTCTGGGTCAGGAAGGTTTCCCACTTGTAGGTGGTCTTCTGCCCGTTGAAGTTCGAGGGTGCGTACCAGTCGGAGTAGAAGCTCGACTGTCCGCCGACCGGCTCGACGACGTTGATGTTCCAGGAGGCCAACACTGCACCGGCGTCGGTCTCGTGCTCCCAGCCGGAGATGTCGTTGGTGGCCCGCAGCCCGTCGAGCAGGTAGACGACACGGTTGGTGTTACCGTCCGCGGCGCGCCAGACGCGGCTCTTGATCGGACCCATGCTCGAGTCCGTCCATACGTCGATGGCATTGCCGTCGAAGGCCGCGTTGGCAGTTGCGCCACCACCGGCTACAGCCAATCCCAGTGGTAGGACCACTGCCATCAGCATGGACGTGGCGGCGCGGCGTCCCCAGGACCCACCTCGCTTGTCCTCGGACCGGCTCTTCCTTCTACCCAGCATGCACTCGACCTCTCAGCTGCTTCGTCGTCACATCGGTTACGCAATCAACGCTTGATCTCGCAAGTTCACCATGTCTGTCGTCCGACCACACAGGTCGGACGCATACACATCCTCCGCACTTATCGCGCGAAGGACGACCCCCGTTACATGATCGAGATAGCTCATCTTGGCGTCGAGACCAATTCGGCGCAACCCGGTGACCCTTTCGTGTTCGGACACCTAATTGTCTGCCTTCAATATCGGGGCCGGAAGATCACATCGTTGTATTTCGTACTTCGGCACCCGATCGAACCGATATCCGGCGTAGAAGAGCGAACGCTTGAAATTCCGGACGAACAGTTCCTTCGTCAACGGAGCCCGATACGAGGTCAGCAGCTCCTGAGTGTCGGGGCAGGTCAGCGCCACCTGAGCCTCGGTGACCCAGTCCTCGTCCATGTACCAGGGCAGGTACGGATGGACGGCGACGAGCCCGAGATCGGCCACCACCCAGTCCGGATACAAGTTCTTGTCGTGCCCGATCCGGCCGTTCTCGAGCCGCTCGGTGTGCGACGCCAACGGGTAGGCCAGCCCCATCTGATCGATGACCCGCACGTCGAGGCCGACGTTCATGCTGGTCATTCCGAGGTTCAGGAAGAAGACGGTGTGACCGAACCCACCCTCGGGGATGGGCAGCGGTGGTGGCACGACATCCCAGTACGTGAACTGCGCCGACGGCAACAGCAGGCCGCCGTCGGGAGTGTCCTCGATCGCCTCGACCATCCCTCGCATCCGCGGGTAGTCGAGGTAGTCCGAGGCCAGGATCGGATGAGCGTGCCCGGTGTTGAGCGAGTAGAACGCTCGCTCGTCGACGATGCCGCTCCGGCCGACGATCGAGCCCTGCGGCATACCCGTCGTATTGGCAGCCACGACGGCCCAGACGACGATGCCACCCCAGACGAAAAGATCGGCGGCGAAAACCGCTGTGGCGCGGTCTGCAGACCAGCGTTCGGGGAGGGCAACCGGCAGCACCGAAATCGGCAACAAAAGCGTGAACAATGCCGGCAACAATGTTCGACCGTGCATGAAATCGCCGCCGACGCGAATCGCGTACAAAGCCAGCAGAAGTCCACTGATCAATACGAAGACGACCACGGCGGTCGGCGTCCGTAGTGCGGCGAGCCAGCCGCCGACGGTACGGGGCAGGGACAACTGCACTCGGGAGGCCGACAGAACGGCACCGACGACGAGCAGTACGAGCGGCAGCCACAGCAGGTACGGGCCCACGAGGTTGGACAGGTACTCGAACCCCTGCGACCACTTGGCTCCGCCTGCATCCTTCGAGACGGCGGTGTTGGGGTACGGCAGGCCGTAGTAGCCCATGCGCCAGATCTGATAGAGCACCGGCACTGCTCCGGCGAAAACGAACACTCGGAGCCGGGACAACCAACTCTGCGGGGCCAGGAAGATCATCGCCAGCGCCAGCACCGCCACGATGGACAGTTCCGGACGCACCAGCGGGCCGAGCCCGGCGAAGAAGGCCAGCAGCAGCAGCTCGACGCCACCGGCGCGGCGCTGACCCCACCGAACCATCAGCAGCCACAGCATCGCCAACCAGAAGATGACCAGGCAGGTCTCGAGGCCGGACGTCGCGAAGTCGCGGGCGGGCGGAACCGCGATGTAGACCAGTACACCGGCAGGCAGGAACAGAGTTTTCGTCGCGGTGCGGCCGCGCAGCGCGAACGTGCCGATCATCGCGATGACGACGGCCGCCGTGGACAGAACCAGTGCGATCGTCAGGACGACGTACTCGAGCCTGCCCTCGCTCAGCCAACTGCCCGCATAGACGAGGTAGGTCCAGATGGTGCTGGTGTTGGTCTCCACCCGTTCGCCCGCATTGAACACCGGTCCGTTACCTGCCAGCAGGTTACGGACGGTTCGGAGAACGATCAGGCCGTCGTCGGCGATCCAGCGGCGCTCCCACGCACCCCAGAGGAACAACGCCCCGGTGACCACGGTCCCGATCCAGAAGACGGGCCGGGTGATCGGTGCCCGAGCGGAGTTCTCTTCTCGCGCGTCTCGCTGGTCAGGCGAGGTAGACAGCGACACCAACCACTCCGATCCACGCTATGGCGAGTAGCTGCAGAACCCTGTCTCCCAACGCGATCTCTTCGGGTTCGCCTGCCTCGCCTCCATCGACATCCACTGCATATCGCAGGATTGCGATAGTAAACGGAATCATCGAGATGGCGAACCAGTTGGCACCCGTGCCGGCGTCTTCCTGGAACGCCCACAGGCCGTAACAGATGACGACGGCAGTCGCGGACAGTGTCCAGACGAATCGCAGGTACGTGGTGGTGTAGTTCTCGAGCGATTTGCGAATCTTCGCTCCGGTGCGTTCGGCGAGCTGCAGCTCCGCGTAGCGCTTACCGGCCGCCATGAACAGCGAGCCGAACGCCATGATCAGCAGGAACCACTGCGACAGCGGGATCGAGGCAGCAACTCCACCGGCGATCGCGCGGAGCAGGAAGCCCGAGGAGACGATGCAGATGTCGAGCACGGCCTGGTGCTTGAGGCCGAAGCAGTACGCCAGCTGGATGACGATGTAGACGCCGATGACCAGCGCCAGCTTCCAGTTCGCAATGAACGAGAGGCCGATGGCGAGTCCGAGGGACACCACCGCCATCGCGTAGGCGATGTTGACGGGCAGCACGCCCGCGGCGATCGGCCGGAAGCGCTTGGTGGGGTGCGCGCGGTCGGCTTCGACGTCCATGGCGTCGTTGACCAGGTAGACCCCGGAGGCGGCGAAGCAGAACACGACGAACGCCAGCGCAACGGACAGCAGCACGTCGCGATCGGTGACCGACCCGGCCGCCAGCGGCGCAGCCAGCACCAGAACGTTCTTGACCCACTGACGCGGACGAAGCGCCTTGACGATGCCGTCCGCCAGGTTCTTCGGCGGTGCGCCTACGGGTGCGGCATCCTCGCTCATTTGTCTCCTTCGAACTTCACGACGGCCGCAGCCGTCAACGCGCCGAGTGCCGATCCTGCCAGCACGTCGGTGGGGTAGTGGACTCCGAGCACCAAGCGCGAGAGCAGCATGGGTGGGACGAGGACCGCCGGTAACGGTAGCCCGGTCACCCGGCCGAGGAGAACCGCGGCGGCTGTGGTGGATGTCGCATGCGAGGACGGGAAGCTCAGCTTGCTGGGTGTCGAGACGTTGATGCGCACGGCCGGATCGTGCGGGCGTGGCCGGCGCACGATGCGCTTGATGACGATCGACGCGGCGTGGGAGCCGACTGCCCCGACGGCCACCGAGGCCCACTGACGCCGACGCGGCTTGTCCAGTGCGGCTCCGATACCGGCGATCGCGACCCAGCCGAGTGCGTGTTCGCCGAAGTGCGACATGCCACGGGCGACGGTGATCGCGCCGGGGGCACTGCCGACGGTGCTCTGCACCTTCTCGAGGATCCTGACTTCCGTCGGGGCCTCGGTCTGGCCCTTACGCCTGGTAACGAAAGACACGTTCCCACGTTTCCTTACTGGTCAGGTGCGGCACGGCATCGCGGTACCGAGCCTTGAGGGCGGGGAATTCGGCTGCCAACTGCTTGCGCAGCGACAGGGCTTCCTTGAGCAACGCCGCGGCCTGCTGACGATCCCGCTTGCGGTAGACGACGCCACGGCCGTCGGCGGTGGTGACGGTGACGCCGTCGACCTGGGAGAGCAGGAACCAGCGCGCGTCGAGGGTCGGGACGTTGAGCTGCGGGCGCTCGTGGTGCTGGGTGTGCGCGGGCTTTGCGTTGTGCAGCAAGCCTTTTGCCAGACGGCGGACCTTGGAGATCGGGTTGGTCGGCAGGCCGACGGCTCCGACTTCCTCACCGGACGCGAGCGGCAGCTCGGTGGAACTGCCGACGACGACCGCGTCGGGAAATTCCTTGCGCAGTGCGTGCACGGTCGGCAGCGCGGTGGGCAGGATCTCGAGGATGTGCTCGGGGCCCGCCAGGAAATCGCGGATCGCGAGGTTCTGAATGGCGACCGTCGAGTATTCGAGGCACAGCAGGTGCTTGACCGTGGCCTTGATCGTGTCGAGCACCAGGCCCTTGCCGTCGCCCGGCATGTGCAGCGATGCCACCACGAGGCGGTTGCGCAGATGGAAGTACGCCTGCCAGTCGATGGCGTCGTCCTTGTCGCTCCACGCCATGTGCCAGATGGCCGCGCCCGGCAGTGTCACCGTCGGGTAGCCGGCTTCCCGTGCGCGCAAGCCGTATTCGGCGTCGTCCCACTTGATGAACAGGGGCAGCGGCTGCCCGAGTTCCTCGGCGACGACGCGCGGAATCATGCACATCCACCAGCCGTTGTAGTCGACGTCGATGCGGCGGTGCAGCAGTTTGCTGGTGCGCAGTGGGTCCTCGGAGAAGTCGTGGTCGTACTCCACGTTCTGCGCGCCGGTCCACATGAAGTTGCTGCGGTCGATCACTTCGCCCATGACGTGCAGGTGACTGCGCGCCTGCAGGTTCAGCATCTGGCCACCGACGAGCGTGGGGACCTTGGCGAACCGAGACATGGCCAGCGCCCGCAGGATCGAATCGGGCTCGATCTCGATGTCGTCGTCCATGAACAGGATGTGTTGGCACGAGGTGTTGTTCAGTGCCTCGTACATGATGCGGCTGTATCCGCCGGATCCGCCGAGGTTGGCCTGATCGTGGATGGCGAGTCGGCCGCCGAGTGCCGCTGCGGCCTCGTCGAATCCGGGCTCGTCCTTGGCCTTGCGGGTGCCCTGATCGGGCATGATGACGGCCTCGATCACGTCGAGAACCAACGGATCCGAGCCAAGGGCCACAAGGGCTTTGACGGCGTCGGTCGGGCGATTGAAGGTAGGGATACCGACCGCGACGGTGGCCTCGCCCGGTGCCTCGATCGGCGCATACCAACCCGCGCTCTCGAGCACCACCTCGGAGTCCGAGGTGATGTCGAACCAGATCCAGCCGCCGTCCTCGAACGGACCGAGGTCGATCAGAAACTCCTGCGCTGCATCGCCGTCCACTGCCTCGCGGCCCTCGACGTGAATGCGCGACGCGTCGGCCTTGGACCGGTAGACGTCGATCCGGCAGTGTCCGGAGACCTCGACGCGCAGCACCACGGACTTCAGGACGCTGTAGCGCCGCCAGTAGCTCGCCGGGAACGCGTTGAAGTAGGTGCAGAACGACACCTCGGATTCGGAGCCGATCGTGACCGAGGTCCGCGAGAGCGAGTGTGCGCGTTTGGCGTTGGTGAGCGCCTCTTCGAGGTACAGCGTGCGCACGTCGAGCGGTTCACCCGAGCGCGGCAGCAGCACCCGCTGCAGCAACGACTTTCCGAGAATCGGGGCGACATCCGCGGCCCCGTCCTCGAGCAGGTGCTTGGCGGTCACTTGTCGCCTGCCAGGGGTGCGCCGGTCTCGAAGTGCGGAACCAGGGTGTTCTCGTACATGTTCAGTGCGCTCGCGATGGCCATGTGCATGTCCAGGTACTGATAGGTGCCGAGGCGTCCACCGAACAGCACTCCGCTCGAGGCCGCTTCGGCCTTGGCGCGGTCGCGGTAGGCCTCGAGCTTGCTCCGGTCGTCCGGAGTGTTGATCGGGTAGTACGGCTCGTCGCCGCTCTTGGCGAAGCGGGAGAACTCGCGCATGATGACCGTCTTGTCGGTCGGGTACTGGCGCTCGGGGTGGAAATGACGGAACTCGTGGATCCGGATGAACGGCACGTCGCCGTCGTTGTAGTTCATCACCGGGGTGCCCTGGAAGTCACCGGTCGGCAGCACTTCGGTCTCGAAGTCGATTGTGCGCCAACCCAGTTCGCCCTCGGAGTAGTCGAAGTAGCGGTCCAGTGGGCCGGTGTAGACGATGGGAGCGTCGGGGCTCTCGGCCACGAGCTCGGCCTTGACGTCGAACCAGTCCGTGTTCAACCGGACCTCGATCTTCTCGTCGGCTGCCATCTTCTCGAGCCACGCGGTGTAGCCGTCGACCGGCAGTCCCTCGTAGGTGTCGTTGAAGTAACGGTTGTCGAAGGTGTACCGCACCGGCAACCGGGTGATGTTGCCCGCGGGGAGATTCTTCGGATCGGTCTGCCACTGCTTGGCGGTGTAATCCTTGATGAACGCCTCGTACAGCGGACGCCCGATCAGTGAGATCGCCTTCTCCTCGAAGTTCTGCGCGTCCTTCGAGTCGAACTCGTTGGACTGCTCTTCGATGAGAGCCCGCGCCTCGGCAGGCGAGAAGTACTTGCCGAAGAACTGTGAGATCAGGCCGAGGCCCATCGGGAACTGATACGACTGACCCTTGTGCAGCGCGAAGACGCGGTGCTGGTAGCTGGTGAAGTCGGTGAACTGGTTGACGTACTCCCAGACCCGCTTGTTCGAGGTGTGGAACAGATGCGCGCCGTACTTGTGGATCTCGATACCCGTTTCGGGCTCGGCCTCGGAGTACGCGTTGCCGCCCAGGTGGTGCCGCCGATCCAGCACGAGGACACGCTTGCCCAACTGGGACGCCGCCCGCTCCGCCACGGTCAGTCCGAAGAACCCGGATCCGACGACGATGAGGTCGTATCGGCCGGTCACGGAGGCGTCGGAAGAGGTGGTCTCGGGGCTTACAGCAGTCACGGGCAACCAGGGTATCCGACGATCGTGACCGCTCTCCCCCGCCAGGCGTCCCGCGGCGGGCCCGATGTCATTCGGTCGGACGTCGAAGCAGGTAGGTGTCCATCACCCAGCCGTGCCGGGACTTGACCTCCTCGCGGGCGCGGCGGATCTCGCTCAACACGTCGTCGAGTGGACCCGCCACCAGCTTCTCGTCCGCCGTCCCCAGGTTGGCACCCCAGTGGATGCCCCACCCTGCGCCGGTCAGCGCGCTGCAGGCCAGGTTGCCGTCGAGCATCACCACCAGGTTGTCGAGGCCGGCAGCGACGTCGCCCGCCAAGTTCCTGCCGGTGGTGATGACGATCGGTCCGCCGATGCGATTGAGCACGAGTCGGTGACTCGCCGCCAGCATCGACACACTGGAGATACCGGGTGTGACATCGAACTCGATGTCGTCGCGCAACGCGGCCAGCCGCTCGGCGACGCGGATCGTGCTGTCGTACAGCGCGGGGTCTCCCCAGACGAGGAATCCGACGACCGTGCCTTCGGCGAGGCAGTCGAGCACATCGGCGTAGGCGCGGGCGCGGGCGTCGTGCCAGTCGAGGACCGCGGTCTCGTACTGCCGGGGCGACCGGTCGCGTGGCGGGTCGGGTACCTCGATCACCCGGTAGCTGCCACCGTGGTGGCGCTCGAGAATGCCCTGCCTGGCCGCTCCGAGATCGCCGACGGACGCACCCTTGTCGGCCACGATGAACACGTCGACGGCCCGGAGTTTCTCGATGGCCTGGACGGTCACCTGATCCGGGTGCCCACCGCCGATGCCGATCAGATGGATCCTCACGAGCGGTCCCGGCAGGCGTCGTACAGGTGGGATTCGGTGACGACGCGTCGCGCCAGGGCGGGACCGACCAGAATCACCGCCGCCTGTCGCAGGTCGGCGGCCTCGACCTGATCTGCGATGTCCGCCAGGGTGCCGCGCAGAATCAGCTCGTCCGGCTTGCTGGCGTGGAATACGACCGTGGCGGGGCACTCCGGACCGTAGAACTCCGTCAGTTCGTCGGCGATGATGCGGGTGCGGGTGATCGCCAGGTGCAGCGCAAGCGTTGCCCTGGTGGCGGCGAAGTTCTTCAGCGCCTCGGTATCGGGCATCGCCGTCGAGCGGGCTTGCGCGCGGGTGAGCACCACCGACTGCGTCACCTCGGGAACCGTCAGCTCGACGCCCAGTGCGGCGGCTGCGGCCGCGTAGGCCGGAACGCCGGGGGTGACGTCCCAGGGGACGCCTGCGGCGTCGAGTCGAGCGGACATTTCCGCCAGCGCGGAGTAGAGGGACGGATCCCCCGAACACAGACGAGCGACGTCCTCCCCACGCTCGTGGGCGGCGACCAGCTCTTCCGTGATGGCGTCCAGGTCGAGTTTCGCGGTGTCGACCAGTCGGGTGCCTGCAGAGCAATGTTCGAGGATGGCGTCGTCGATGTAGGTACCGGCGTAGACGCAGACCGGGCTCGACCGCAGAAACTCGACGGCCCGCAGCGTGAGCAGGTCTGCAGCCCCGGGTCCGGCTCCGATGAAGTGCACAGTCACAGCTGAAAAGCGTATGCGACGCGCCCGACGCGCCGCGCCACTGGAACTTCCCGGCTGTGGCTAACTGTCAAGCTAAGGTTTAGCCTTGTGTCTGATGGGACTCATGTTGCTGATGTGATTCATGTTGTTCAGCAACTGGAGATCCTACGACGCGTACCTACCAACAACCAGGGAGTACCGCCTTGCCGAACCGTCGAACGAAGCCGTCGATCGTTCTCGGTGCTGTCGCACTGCTGGCCGTCGCGACCCCCTTTGCGGTCGCAGGCCTCACCGACAGCACGACAACCGGAGTTCGACCGGCCAACGAGACAACCCCCGTCACTGTGCCGACCAAGATCGTCGAGACCGCGCTGAGCGCTGCACCGGACATCGTGATCCCGTTGCAGGAGCTCACCGGACTGCCGTTGCCCGATCTTCGGCTCTCCGATCTGAAGTACCTGCCGCTGCCGGATTCCATCGTGATCCCGCCGATCGAGATTCCCGACATCCCGGGTCTCACCACGCCCGCGCCGGGCAACGCGACCGCGCAGGCACCCGTTCCCCGGGTGGACGCATCGGCACCGGTGAACCCCGAGGCTGCCGATCCGACCGGCCCGCCGCTCGGTGCCGCCGTCAAGGAGATCAAGCAGGACACCCCGTTCAGCATGGTCGCCCTGACCTCCGAGCAGCTCGACGGTGCGACCGCTCAGGTTCGCCGCCAGCTCGAGGACGGATCCTGGGGCCCGTGGCTGCAGACCGCTCCGGTGGACAGCACGGCCGACGACGCTGCTCCCGCCCCTGCCAAGCAGGGCACCGAACCGATCTTCGTCGGACTGACCAACGCAGTGCAGGTTCTGCTGACGCCGCTGACGAGCAGTGCAGCTCCCGAAAGCTTCGCGACTGCACCGGTTCCCGAGGTTCCGGTCGTCGAGCTGCCTGCTGCCGACGCGCCTGCCGAGGCCCCCGCCGCTGCGGAACAGCCACTGGGCTACACCCCGGCATCGTCGAGCAAGCCACTGCGCCAACAGGATCCGGCCCCGGTCGATCCCGCGGCCCCGGCACCTGCAGTCGAAGCGCCTGCAGCAGATCCCGCCCAGACCGAAGCCGCGCCGGAAGGCACGGCCGAGCAGTTGGCTGCTGCGGTCAGTGACATCAGCGCCGTGCTCATCACCCCCGGCACGTCGCCGGTCGACTCGGCACTGAGCGACATCGCCACTCCCGTCGCCGGTGACGCAGGCCCCAAGGTCATCACCCGCGCGCAGTGGGGTGCCGATGAGTCGATCCGTTGCGCCACACCGACGATCGACGACTTCCTCGGTGGTGCCACCGTGCACCACACCGCAGGCAGCAACGACTACTCCAAGTCCGAATCGGCCGAGATCGTCCGAGCCATCTACGCGTACCACGCGCAGACGCTCGGTTGGTGCGACATCGGCTACAACGTCCTCGTCGACAAGTACGGTCAGATCTTCGAAGGTCGCGCCGGTGGACTCGACAAGCCGGTTCAGGGCGCACACGCAGGCGGATTCAACGAGAACACGATGGGCATCGCCATGATGGGCGACTACTCCAGCGAGGATCCCTCGCAGGAGACCATCGATTCGGTCGGCAAGTTCCTCGGATGGCGACTCGGCAAGGCCGGTCTCGATCCCGAGGGCACCACCACGATGACCTCGGAGGGAACGGATTTCACGTTCGTCGGCAAGGGCAAGAGCGTCGACCTGCCGGTGATCTTCGGTCACCGCGACGTCGGCAACACCGAATGCCCGGGTGACTCCGGGTACGCACGGCTCGGGGAGATCCGCGACATCGCTGCGGCCAACCTCGGCGGCGGTGATGCCACTCCGGCCTCGCCCGACGCGACCGACCCCGCTCCCGACACCGCGGTAACCGACGCGACACCGTCGCGTCCGGGCACCGACGCCAGTTCCACTCTGGGAGAGAACATCCCGGCCCTGGTTGCGGAGTTGCAGCGACTGGCGTCGACCAGCCCGGTTGCACAGAAATGGTTGGCCTCGGGGGCCGAAACCGGGTCACTCGGCGTACCGGTGAGTGGTCTGGTGCAGGTGAGCGGCGGCCGTGAGAAGGCGCAGTTCGCCAACGGCGAGATCATCACCAACATGGCCGGCCAGGCCGTGGCCGTCATCGGCAAGATCTTCCAGCAGTACGCGCAGCAGGGTGGCGTCGACGGCGTGCTCGGTCTGCCGCTCACCGACGAGTTCAGGGTGCCGGAAGGCTTCCGGACCGACTTCGAGAACGGTTCGCTCATCTTCAACGAGCTCACCGGAATCGTCACCACGGTGATCAAGACGTACAACGACACCTACAACGCGGAAATGCAGAACCCCGTCGCAGCACCGGTGGAACCGGCTCCTGTGCCCGAGCCTGCCCCCGCACCGGAGCCCGCACCCGCGGGCTGAGTTTCGACAGTCGACAAGGGCCGAGTCACCGTGGTGACTCGGCCCTTCTCGTGTTCGTGCGCCCCTACCGGCGTATCACCACCAGCGTTCGAGAACCTGCGCCACTCCGTCTTCTGCGTTGGTGACGGTCACTTCGTTCGCTGCCGCGACGGCAGCGGGATGCGCGTTACCCATCGCGACGCCCAGTCCCACCATCGACAGCATCGGCACGTCGTTGGGCATGTCGCCGAAGGCCACAATGTCCTTCACGTCCACCGACAGCGTCTCGGCGACCTTGGCCAGGCCCGACGCCTTGGTGATGCCCGGTGCCGACAGCTCGATCAGTCCGTTGTCGGTGGAGAACGTCAGGTCGGCTCGACCGGAGATCAGCGGGGACAGGATGTCGGCCATGTGTCCGCTGGTGGATCCCGAGAGCCGGATCAGCAGCTTGACGGCCGGAACGTCGACCACGTCGTCCTCGGTCATCTCGACGTTGTCCGGGTTCAGCCAGGCGTGCTCGTATCCCGGCGAGCTGACGAACTGCGGCGTGGCCGAGTCGTGTGCCGTCTGCCCCACCCGCTCGGCGGCGAGTCCGCAGCCCGGGAGCGCACGATACGCGACGTCGGCCAACCACTGCAGCGTCTCGACCGACAACGTCTCGGCGCTGAGCACGCGATCGTTGGCGGCGTCGTAGATGACCGCACCGTTGGCGCACACCGACATCGGCGCGTATCCCAGCTGATCGACGACGGGGTGGATCCACCGCGGCGGTCGGCCGGTGGACAGCACGAACGGGACGCCGTCGGCCACGACGGCCGAAATGGCACGCTTGGTGCGTTCGGTGACACGCTCGTGCTGGTCGAGCAGGGTGCCGTCGACGTCGCTTGCGACGAGTCGGGGGGCGAGGCGGGTGGTGTTCGGCGCGTTGGTCATCGTGACGTCATTCTGCCCTAGTGTCGAGGTGCCCTGTTTTCGACGTGGAAGAAACGGCAGCGGACATCCGTGAACCGTGGGATCCGATTTCCTCCGCGACCGGTGGCACGTCTCGACGACGAATTCTTCACCGGGGAAGCCGATTCCCGTTCCAGGATGTCGAGGTCGATGCGTCGATCGCCCCTACACCCACGTGACTCGGGCTCTCGGCTTCCCCGGTTCACGGTCACGGTGTCAGGCGGGATTCCTCTGCGAAACGATCGCGCAGGGGACCCTTGACGAGCTTGCCGGTAGGCGTGCGCGGCACCGTCTCGACGAACCGAACGTCCCGCGGAACCTTGTATCCAGCAAGGTGTTCGCGGACGAATTCCTGCAACCGTCGAGTCATATCCTCGTCACCCGCGACACCGACGACGAGCTGGACCGCGGCCAACACTCGCTCGCCGAACTCGTCGTCGGGAACCCCGATCACGGCAACGTCCTCGACCTCGGGGTGGAGTGCAAGGCAGTTCTCGATTTCCTGAGGGTAGATGTTGACTCCGCCGGAAATGATGGTGAACGCCTTGCGGTCGTTGAGAAAGAGGAACCCATCTTCGTCCAGGTAGCCGATGTCACCACACGTCGTCCAGTTCGGATGATCGCGATGCTGCGCTTCCACGGTCTTCTCCGGGTCGTTGTGGTACTCGAACGGACGGGCGTCGCGCTCGAAGTACACCACTCCCGACTCTCCTGCCGGAAGCTCGGCTCCGTCGTCGCCGCAGACACGGATCACACCCAATTTGGCTCTGCCGACCGTGCCGTGCTTTTCGCTCCATTCCGCCGGGTCGACCATGGTGATGCCGTTGGCCTCGGTGGACGAGTAGTACTCGTGCAGTATGGGCCCGAACCACTCCATCATTCGACTCTTGACTTCCGTGGGGCACGGAGCGGCGGCATGCACGGCGTACTGCAGACTGCTCACGTCGTACGAGTCGCGCACCCTCTGCGGCAGCCGAAGCATCCGCACGAAGTGTGTCGGCACCCACTGACTGTGTGTGACGCGGTAGCGATCGATGATGCGCATGCTCTCTTCTGCGTCGAAATGCTCCGCGGTGATGACGGTGCCACCCAAACTGTGCGTGATCATGCCGAAACGCAGCGGTGCGGCGTGATAAAGCGGTGCCGGCGAGAAGTAGACGGTGTCGGCACTCATCTTGTAGGTGCCGCCGAACACTGCCACGTAGGGATCTCCCACGTCTCCGACCTGCCGTGCAGGCAGCGGTGGCTTCACGCCCTTGGGTCGACCCGTCGTACCCGAGCTGTAGAGCATGTCGGCACCACGGGGCTGTTCTGCAGGTGCGACGTCGGAACCGGTGTGTAGGAACCTTTCGTAGTCCTCGAAACCCGGGACCGATTCTCCGCCGTACGCGAGCGCGATGCGGACGCCACGGCTGGCCTGGCGAGCAACATCGGCCACACCTGCGAGATCGTCGGAGACAACCAACGCCTTGGCACCGCAGTCGTCGACGATATACGCGATCTCGCTGGACGACAGATGAGTGTTGACCGGTGTCAGATAGAGACCACTACGCAGGCACGCCCAATAGACGACGAACATCTCGGTACTGTTCGTGGACAGCAATGCCACCACATCGCCCAACTGTAAACCCCTGTCGCGCAGCGCATTCGACAACTTGACCGAACGACTCTCGAGCTGCGAATACGTCAGAACGTCGTTGGTTCCCGCCACTATCACCGCAGGTCGATCGGGAGCAGAGCTGGCATGAATTCCGGGATACATCATGATCTCCTTGACTGGGAATTGTATGATCTAGCTAACAAGCCGGTACGCTTTATGCCGTGCATCACATGGTCCGTAAGGCGGTACCGTCGAGCGCCCGCTCGACGGCGAATATTCGTCCGATCCTGGACAGCCTCGACCGAGAGGCCGGCGTCTCGTCCACAGATCGCGTTCGCTCCGATTCGCAGATCGATGTCCTCGCGCAGGACGCCTGGGCCGACATCGCCGATGCGCTCGAAGCAGGCAGCGACAACCTCCCGCCCGAGTTGCGGGCCGCTCTCGCTCGACTCAGAGTCGTCGATCAGCAGTTGCTGCAACGACTGACCATGCGAACATCGACAGAGCGCTTGTCCAGCGTCGTCGAAGCTCTCGAATTGCTGCCGTGTGTGACCGACGACTTGATCACCGCTGCACCGCGTTTGATCTGCGACCTCGGATTCGACCGCGCCATCATCTCCCGAGTGGAGAACGGTCTGTGGACCTCGGAGGCCGTGTACATCCCCGACAGTGCAGAGTGGGCAACCGAGATCAACAAAGTCGGTCAGGAAATGCCGCAGAAGCTCGGTCCGGACATCCTCGAAACCGAAATCGTCCGTAGACGTGAGGGGCTGTTGGTGACCGATGTGCAGTCCGACGGTCGGGTGAACCGACCCATCGCCGACGCGTCCAAGTCGCGTTCCTACGTCGCCGCCCCGATCATCTCCGACGGTCGCGTCGTCGGATTGCTGCACGCCGACAAATATCGCCAGTCCATCGATGTCGATGCCGACGACTGCCAACTGCTCATCGGTTTTGCCCAGAGCTTCCGACTGGCTCTGGGCAGGGCAAAGCTCGCCGAAGAAGTCCTTTCGGTCAAAGGCACACTCGACTCGATGCGCTCGATGCTCGATTACAGCACCGACACCGTTCACCACGTGTCCGTGCGCCGCACGTCCGACGACGCCCAGCCGGCCCCCGCTGCCGAGCCGGGCCGATCTGCTCGGCCCGACCGGACAGCGCCTGCAAGTCGCGTGCCGCTCACTCAGCGTGAGCACGAGGTTCTCGCGTTGATGGCACGGGGTAGCACCAACAGCGCAATTGCCCGTGAACTGGTGATCGCCGAGGGGACGGTCAAGCAGCATGTGAAGCATGTCTTGCGAAAGCTTCAGGTCGCCAACCGATCCGAGGCCGTTGCAGTGTGGTTCAACGAATTCACACCCACATGATCCTTCAACGACATTGATCTGCACCGTAATTCACCCCTGATACCCACGAGTCAGGTGCAGTGACGAACCGCCGGTACTTCATGATCAAGTCGGGGCGGCCGATGGTGAGAACTCCGGCGACGCGCCCGCCCGATCGATAGAGCACCACGGTGCCGCCGGTCTTGTCGCGACGCTGTTGCACCAGCAATTCGTCGGCATGCGACGTACCGACGAACTGGATCCGCGTTCCGTACCAATCCGACCAGAAATACGGGACCGTGGTGAATGGCATCGGAGAGCTACCCGACACCGCATTGCGGGCGGCGGCCGCACCCTGCTCGGACGCACTTGCCCAGTGTTCGAGGCGCATCCTCTTGTCGAACAGTGCATTCGGCCAGTGCGCAACGTCACCCGCTGCCCAGACCCCATCGACCGGTAGTCCAGCACTGGACAACACGGCCAACGTGGCATCGCACTCGATCCCCCCGTCCCGAGCGTCGAGGCCGATGTCGGTATCGGACAACCACTCCGTGGACGGAGCCGCGCCGATTCCGACCACCACAAGGTCACCGTCCACCACACGTCCGTCTGTCAGCTTCACGCCGGCGACGGTGGTTCCTGTCGAATCGGTGATCATCGACTCGACGCCGACACCGAGGACGAGTTCGGTACCGTTCGCCGCGTGGAGTTCGGTCACCAATGCGCCGCCCTCCGCTCCGAGCGAGCGAGTCAGAGGGGCCGGTGCGGCCTCGACGATCGTCACCGGATGGCCGTAGTTGCGGGCCGCCGACGCCACCTCAGCACCGATGAAGCCGGCACCGATCACTACCACCCGAACGGGAGACTGCAGACGCTTCCATACCGCTTCGACATCGGAATGCGTTCGTAGGGTGTGTATTCCAGAGATACCGGAAGTTCCGGGCAGCTCTCTCGACCTCGCACCACACGCAATCACCAGATGCTGATACGGCACATCACCCTTCCCGGTCCCGACCACACGCGCGCGGGTGTCCAGGCCGACGGCAGGCGCATCGGTCATCACGTCGATGTCGAGCTCGGTGAACCTGCCGCGCTCGCGCAACAGCGGAACGGCAGGGGACGCCTCGCCGACGAGAAGTTCTTTCGAAAGAGGAGGCCGGTCGTAGGGCAGATGCGATTCCGCGCCGATCAAGGTGATCGGCCCGGAGAAGCCCTCGCGGCGAGCGGACTCGCAGGCAGCCACACCTGCGAGTCCCGCGCCGACGACAACGAGTCCCCGGTTACGCATCGCCGCCGACCTCTTCGACGACGATCGCCTGCGTCGGGCATGCTCGTGCCGCTACTTCGACCTCCGCGCGACGTTCGGCCGAGACCTCGTAGCTCAGCACCATCAGCTGGCCATCTGCTCCGATCTCGAAGAAATCGGGAGCTTCGGCTTCGCAGATTCCAAGACCCGAGCATTTGCCCATATCGACTACCACTCGGCATGCTCCGGACATGACTACTCGACTCCTGTGTTGGGGTAGAAGGGCATGCTGACGACTCCACGCATGAAGTTCGTTCGCATCAATTTCGGCTCGCCTGCAATGAAATTGGGCATCTGACGGTGCAGTTCACGAAAGAGTGATCGCATCATCGACTTGGCCAACTGATTGCCCAGGCAGAAGTGGACGCCACCACCGCCGAACGTCACGTGCGGGTTCGGGCTGCGGTTCAGATCGAACTTGTCGGGGTCGGTGAATATCTCACGGTCCCAGTTTCCGGACCCGTACATCATGACCACCTTGTCGCCCGGCAGAATGGACTGTCCGCCCAACTGGTACTCACTGACGGCAGTTCGACGGAACGTCACCACCACCGAACCCCAGCGGAGGAATTCCTCGATCGAGCTGTTGATCCGAGCGTCGAAATCCTCCCACAGCCAGGCACGCTGCTCGGGAAAATCCGTCAATGCCTTCACCGCGAAACTGGACGTGTGGCGCGTGGTATCCGTTGCGGCGACCGCCATCAACGTCATGACGGCACCGATCTCGAAATCGGTGAGCGACTCGCCGTCGACCTCGGCCTGAACCAGGTTGGTGAGCAGGTCGTTCTGCGGTTCGCGCTTACGCTCGGCAATCAATTCCTCGGCCAGCGCGTGGATGGCCATTGCGGCGTCGCTCTGCACCGCGATCGGATCGCGCCCGGCCAGCAACTCCGGATCGGCCCACGCGACGATCTCGTCCGCCGCGTGACCGACCTCGGCCCGGCGGTCCTCCGGAATTCCGAACATGTCGCCGAACATCTCGATCGGCAGATGCTTGGAAATATCGGCCACGAAGTCGATCTCTTCCCGATCGGCGACGGCGGAGACGATTCGACGCGCACGCATGGCTATGTCGTCATCGATCTTCTTGATCTGCTTCGGGGTGAAGGACACGCTGACGAGCTTGCGGATCTTGTCGTGCTGCGGATTGTCCATAGCGAGGAAGGACATGGCCATCTCGAGGAACATGGCGGGCAGCAAGTCGAACATGACGCCGTAACCGGACACGAAAACATCCGGGTTGTGGCTGATCTCGGCGATGTGCTCGTGCTTGACCACGGCCCAGAATCCAGGGTCGTGGGGATCGGGAACGACCGATGTCTCGATCGGCCGCTGCCAGGTGACGGGCGCACTCTCCCGCAATCGGCGGAACACCGTCTCGCGCTGTGGAGCGTCCTCACCCCAGAAGTCGTCGCTCCACACGTCGATCTCGTGGAACTGCCGCGTCGCAGCGACGTCGTTCCTGGGGATTTCGGGTTCGTTGTCGTCATCGTCGTCGAAGCGGAGTTCAGGACCGTCATCGAAACTTGTTGTAGTCATAGTGTCTTCCTGAGGTCGCAATCAGTCGTCTGCATGGCTGAGCAGAATGTCGTAGGGCTTGTTCTCACGTCCACCGGACAGATCGAGGTGCACGGTCTTCGCTTGGGTGTACTCGTCGAGCGCGTCGGGGCCGAGTTCGCGGCCGACGCCACTTTGCTTGTAGCCGCCGAACGGTGCTTCGGCGTTGATCTGGTGAGCGTCGTTGATCCACACACTGCCGGCCTCGACGCGGGCAGCGACAGCCAGTCCGCGAGAGTTGTCGGTCGTCCAGACGCTGGCAGCGAGGCCGTAGTCACTGTCGTTCGCGATCGAGACTGCGTCGTCGTCATCGTCGTACGCAATGACGACGAGGACCGGGCCGAATACTTCCTCGCGTGCGATCGCCATGGAGTTGTCCACGTTCGTCACGATGGTCGGCTCGATCCAGAAGCCGCGCTCGAACGTATCCCCTTGGGGCTTACCGCCGCCGGTGACCACGGTTGCACCCGACTGCACTGCTTCGCCGACGTACTGCAGGATTCGAGCCTGCTGCTTCCCGTCGATGACGGGCCCCATGTCGGTATCCCAGTCGCGGGTCTCGCCCATCACGATCGTGCGTGCGCGGTCGACCAACCGCTCGACGAACTCGTCGTGCAGGCTGCGCGGTACGAGTGCGCGGGTACCGGATTCGCACACCTGGCCGGAGTAGACGAAGCAGCCGTAGAGAACTCCGTCCACCGCCATGTCCAGATCGGCATCGTCGAGAACGATCGACGGTCCTTTGCCGCCCAGCTCGAGCGTGACCTCTTTGACGGTTCCCGACGCGAGCTTCATGATTTCGCGACCGACCGCTGTGGAGCCGGTGAATGCGATCTTGCCGATGTCGGGGTGAGATGCCAAGCGCGCGCCCGCATCTCGCCCATCTCCGGGCACTACGTTGAGCACTCCCTTGGGCAGACCGTTCGCCTCGGCGATCTCGGCGAACTTGAGAATCGACAGTGGTGTGTGCTCGTCGGGCTTGACGACCACGGAGTTACCGGCGGCCAACGCGGGCCCGACCTTCCACAACGTCAGCAGCAGCGGGAAGTTCCACGGCGCGATCGCACCGACGACTCCGATGGGCTCACGGTGTACGACGCTCTGCGCGAGGGTCGGGAAACTCGAGATAGGGCCCGGACGTGCGAAGGCATACGTATCGGCGAGATCTGCGAAGTAAGTGAAGTGCGCCAACGCATATCCGACGTGGAAGCCGGTTGCTTGCCGGACGGTTGCCCCGTTCGCGGCCATCTCGAGCTCGACGAGTTCTTCGATGCGGTCGTTGGCCGCGTCCGCAATCGCGCGCATGATCGACGCGCGTTCCTGTGGCGTCTTACCCGCCCACACACCACTGCGAAACGCAGCCTTGCCTGCCGCCACAGCAGCATCGATGTGGGTGGCGTCGCCCTTGGCTGTGGTTGCGACGACGCTCTCGTCCGACGGATCGACGATGGTCATCGTATCGTCGGTGTCGACTGCCTCACCACCGATGAGCATCGGATAGTGCTGTACGTCAATGCTTGTCATAGCGTCACCTCGTCGGATCGAGAAGGATCTTCATGGCTTCGCGAGCCTCGAAGAGTTTGTAGGCGTCGGCGGCCTCGGACAGACCCATGCGGTGCGAGATCATCGCGCTCGGATGCAGCTTGCCTGCGCCCATGAGCCCGATCACTTCGTCCATGTATTCGGTGATGTGGCTGACTCCCATTTCGATTCGCACACCTTTGAGATACAGATCGGCGAACGGAATTGTCATCGATTCTTCGGTGTAGACACCGGGAATGGACAGCACCCCACCTGCGCGCAGAAGCGGAATGGCCGCGAGAAGTGCGGACGGGTGGCCTACCGCGTCGACCACGACATCCGCGCCGCGCCAATCGGTGAGATCCAAAACCGCATCGGTAGCGTCGGTTTCACTGGCATCGATGCCTATCGCACCGAAGCGTTCGGCTTCCTTCAGGCGGGCGGCGACTCTGTCCACGACCATGACCTGTGACGCGCCGAGCGCGACGGCCGACATCGCCGCGCAGAGGCCGACGGGTCCGGCACCGACGACGGCAACGCTGTCTCCAGGTCGCATGGCGCGCGCGACTGCTTCGTGGCCCGTGGTCATGATGTCGCCCGCGAAAAGGATGTCCTCATCGTCGACAGTGCTTCCCGTCGGGATCGCACGAGCAGTGAGGTCTGCAGACGGGACCACCACGTACTCGGCCTGTCCACCGTCGAGGTCTCCCAGAGCCAGACCGAGTCCGAAGATGCGGCTGCCGGCGCAGTTGCCGGGCTGGTGTCGTCGGCACTGGTAACAGGAACCGCAGCTGACGACGCAGGATGCGACCGCCCGGTCACCCTCGGAGAACTGAGTGACTGCGCTGCCGACATCGACTACGGTGCCGAGGAATTCGTGACCGAGGATGATGTCGGCCTCGAGTTCGAGCCTCCCCTCGTAGGGATGTAAGTCGGTTCCGCAGATGGCCGTTTTCTCGACTCGGAGCAGAATGTCGGTGGGTTCGGAGATGTGGGGAATGGGCACGTCGGCGATTTCGACGACGTGCGGTGCCCGCAGGACCGCGGCCTTCATCGTCTCGCTCACGCCGTGACCTCGGCGTCCTTCGGAGCGATCTTGTCGCGGTACATCGGAAAGAGCGGCTTGGTGAGCGGAACCAACTTCAGGATCTTGTTGGTCGGCCCCTTGGCCTTGACCTGGCCCTTCGCCAAGCCCACAGCCAGGTTGTACTCGCCGCGCCAGAACTTGTCTGCAGTGTCACCGCGCATCAGCAGTGTGATGTCGGGCTTGAGGTCGGTCGGTCCGGCGATGACCTGGTAGTCCTCGCGGAACGCGATCGTCACCTCGCACTCGGGATCTGCGTACTGCACGCGCATCACGATGTTGGCTGCTTTGAGCTTCGGGCCCGACTCGGGGTGCTCACCCGCGTCACGGAAAACGCCACCGATGTACTGATCGAGTTCTGCTGCATCTTTGAAAAAGCCCATTGGAATGTGTACTCCTCGAGAAGTGACCGTCAGCCGGATTGGCCGGTAAGGACATACAACCAACGAAACGTGAGCTGGGTAACTCTCGATAGTGATATCTCTACCCCCCTTCGGGGGTGTGATACACAACTCATTCCACGGCGGTCCTGATTGGCCTCATCCTGACGACACTCCAGAGATCGACACTCCGGCACTTCGGGGAAACCACGATCCTCGCCTCCGAGTGACAGCGAATCCACAGGGGCACAGGACAACCCGTACCCAACCGCTGCATCAGACGTAGTCGAAGCTCTCCTGGATGGCGATCTGCGCACTGTGCGGCAGCGTGTGCATGATCTGGCGCACGCGTTCCTGCCTGCGTCCGACGGCCTGGCGCACCGGAGTACCCGGGGTGGCCTTCATCTGCGGGACGATGCCTTCGACGTCGTCGACGCCACCGGCGTGGTGCCCGGCGTCGACCATGGCCTGCTCCTGCGCCATCTGCGCC
>NZ_NPFP01000054.1:0-138729 GCF_002259145.1 Rhodococcus sp. 15-2388-1-1a
TTCTCGAGCTGGGCACGGTCGGAATCGGCGATCAACAACGGTGCGGCGCGCATGAGTAATTCAACCAAACAAAACCGCCCAACTACTTCAGGCGCGCCGTACTAGGGTGGCCCCCTCCATCGCGGCAGCCCATTCGCGACAAACTTGAGACGGACGCTGACCGATCCCAGTCCCACCGACATGGAATCGCAGAGTCGGACCAGTTGCTGTTCTGATGACAGCCTGAGCGCCTCGTCACAGAAATACACATCTCCAATCCGTTGTACGACTTCCGTCGCACCTGAGGCACACTGCGGGCTTGTCGGTGAACAAGAAGAAGGTTCACCCGCTCTGGAACGAGGAGAATCCGCAGGTTCAGATCTGCCATCCACGCAGACGCACCGGCATCAACTCCTGCCCGCAGATCGAAGCCGATAGACCGAAACCGGCGTGCGCTATGAACTTCCAGTTCGATTCGACTGTTGATGGTAAGGCGATCAAGATCGCGTCGATGATCGCCACGCACTTCCGCAATCCGTGTTGACCATTGTGGGGCGGTCGACGCGAAACGACTGACCGGCGAGCTCGACAAGCCATCCGCGCTGTGGGGCGGTCCGCCGCTGATGCGTGGAGCGGACAACGGTACGGAGTCTATTTCGCATGTGCTGCAACAGTTCTGCCGAGACAATGTCGACATCTCCTACATCCTTCCCTGGATGCGTCGAAAAAACTACCCACCGAGTCTGGAGGCACCTGCCTCTGAGGGATCAACAACCAACTACCGAAGAGTGCCTGAATCGCAATCACTTGACGAATCTGCTCAACGCGAGGGTGGTGATCGAGGACCTCGGAGACGACCGCCACCATCGACACGGTCGCTCAGATACTCGCGACGGCGGAATACGCTGCCCAATGCACCCACCGCCACCAACCGATCGAGGGGTTGGGAGATGGACTGAAATCAACCAGCCCGGGGTTCAAGAACGCGGTGGTCCGACTATCCGGGATCTGCCAAGCCTCAAACCTGGTCGCCAGGATTCCAGCAGTTCAGGTGTCCCGGCAGTACACCCCTCGCCAGTGACTCCCAGCCGGGCGAATTGTCTGGTTTCGTGAAGGACGAGCCCGACAAATTCGAGCCTTCCAACACCCTGGAAACTTCGTCGCTGGAAACAACCACCAGCTCGAGTAGTACGGAAGAAGTTGATCACCATGAACAGGTTCAAACTGTCGGTCCTCGCCGCAATAATCACCACAATGTCACTTTTGACTGCATGCAGCCAGACAGGCGGCGAATCACAAAACGGTTCCGAGGGAACCTCCTCCGAGGGGACAATCGATACAGCTGCGCCTGCCCTTGCCGACTACAACACGGACATAATTGAGAATAACCTCTGGCAACGCACGGAGCTCGCGGCGCGCGACCGTAGTCTGATAACGGTAGCGGCGATGGTCACGAAAAATCAAAGTGGTGAGTTGCCTGACGAGATCGCGAGAGCGATGGACAACGGCTTGGAACCGGCTTCGATATCAGAGACAATTACCCATCTTGCGTTCTACAGCTCCTGGCCGAATGGTCTTGCAGCAGCTCGCGTGGCCGGACCCGTGTTCGAGCAACGCGGAGTCGAAGCCGCAGATCTGCCTGGCGGCGATGTGACCTTACTCGAGCAGGATCAAGTGGCAGAAGCGCAACGAGCCGCGGGCGTCCAGCGTGATTATGGTCAAACAGCCCCCGGCGTGGTCGAATTCACGACGGACACTCTCTTCGGGGACTTATGGCTCCGACCGGATCTCACGCCACGAGACCGTAGCGTGGTGACTGTCGCGTCACTCGTGGCGGCCGGCCAGACAGCTCAGATTCCGTTTCACCTAGGCCGCGCCTTGGACAACGGTCTCACACCAGCTCAAGCGTCGGAAACACTCACCCACCTAGCGTTCTACGCCGGGTGGCCGAATGTGTTCTCTGCGATGCCCATCTTTCGAGATGTACTGGCTGCCCGCTAAAGACGACGCGGGACCCCATTCGTCAACGGCACAGCTCTATACAATTCACCGCCGTGGGCGGATAGGGTCTCCTGTCGAATGCTCGGCCAAGCAGTGGAACGATCCGAAAGGGCCAGGCGTCGCATCAATGAGACTGGTACGTGAACCGACTTAACGTCGATACTGATTAGATGCAGCAGTGAAGTTGGGCTTCGTGTTCCCTGCACCGTCGGACACAGAATCGACGACAGATCGGGAGGTGGCGGTGGCGAGAGCAACGTCTTTGGTCTCCGGCGTGTACCGCAGGACAATCATGCCGACGACTCCCGCGACGACCACCATTGCAGCAGGAGCAGACGGACTTACCGCGTCTATCAGGCTGCCAGCAATTATCGGTGTGAAGCCTCCGAACACTACTGTACCCATTCCGTAGGACAACCCATGCCCTGAGTACCTGCTCGACGTCCGGAAGAGTTCGAGCATCGTCACGATCGACCCGGAAACGAACAGGGACGTAGCAGAGGCGAGCAGCAAGCTGCCGCCGAACGCACCCCAGAACGTGGCGGTATTGACCAAGAACATCGCAGGGAACGCAATAACCGTCATGTAAGCCGCGCCTGCCCACATCAACGGCTTTCGGCCGACACGATCTGCCACCCGCCCCAAGACTGGAACCAGAATCGCAATGGAGGCCCCTGCGAGCGTGTTGGCCAGCAAGGCCGTGTTCGGATTCATGCCAAGGTTCGAGACCATATGGGTGTAGAGGTACGTGATCCCGAGGTAGTACGCGATCAGCGTGGGCGCAAGGAGCAGGAACACCCGCAGCAGGGCGGGCCATTCCTCGACAACTGCAGTCTTGAGCGGGTTCTTGCTCGCAGCTACGCGTTCCTTCTTAGCCTTGACGAACTCCTGAGGATCACTGAGTTGCAAGCGGATCCAGAGACCACCACAAGCCAGAAGTGCACCGAGGAAGAACGGTAGACGCCAACCCCAGTCGGTGTACGCGTCGTCACCGATCGCTCCACGCAAGCCGATGATCCCGAAGCCGAGCACCAGGCTCGGCAGAATGGTCACGGCGTAGATAATGCCAATCCATGATGCTCGCTTGTCCGACGGTGCCGATTCCAGTACGAAACTCAGTGCCCCGGAATGCTCTCCGCCAGTGGAAAATCCCTGGATCAACCGGAAGATCAAAAGAAGGACTGGGGCGGCAATTCCGATACTGGCATATGTCGGCAACAATCCAATTGCTCCGGTTGCCAATCCCATCAACAAGATAACTGATGCCATGACGCGAATACGACCGTATTTATCGCCGAGATACCCGAACACGACTCCTCCCAATGGGCGGGCAATGAAGCCGACCGCGAAGATCGCGAGCGTCCCCAGCACTGCCGCAGAGGGATTGGACTTCGGAAAGAACAGCAGTGCGAGCGTCGGTGCTGTCACTGCGTAGGTCACGAAGTCGAACCATTCCACGAAAGTTCCGACTGCTCCGCCGAAGAGACGACGTCGGGCCGTGGGTTCTTCGATCAAAGCGACTGCGGGCGTAGATTCCTGAATCATGCAAATTCCTCGGTTCAGAGAAGCGCCGGGCAACTGCCGCAGCGGGGGAATTGATTCGTGGGACCTTCTATGCGATCAACACTAGCGTTGCCGACCGTGACAGGCAACACATTCGTTGATCACGAACTGGTTGCGGCCACCTCGCGGAGGGCCCTCTTGTTCATCTTCGTGGCCGACCTCGGCCACTCTTCCGCGCTCAGAAAGAACACCTGACGTGGGACTTTGAAGCTCGCAATCTGTCCCCTACAGAACGCAATGATGTCGTCGGCACTTACAGTGGCACCTTCGCGCAATTCGACGAACGCGACGGGCACCTCATCGAGTCGGCGGTCGCGCTTCGCGACGACCTGCGCAAGTACGACATCGGGGTGCGTACACAGATATGACTCGACCTCGATGGCGGGGACGTTCTCACCACCCACCTTGATCATGTCCTTCAGCCGGCCCTCGTAGCGAAGATGCCCACTACTCAACGTGCGAAACAGATCTCCGGTGTGCAGCCAACCTTCCTCGTCGATTGCGGCGGCGGTCTGCTCCGGGTCTCGGTAGTAGCGGGTCATCATTGCGTAGCCCTTCACGTAAAGCTCACCCAGCTCGCCGAGCGGCACAATACCCAACGTCACCGGGTCTACGATCTTGACCTCTACCCCATGTACAGGCATCCCGGAGGTGACCGCCCTCAATTCGACGTCGTCTGTAGGCTTGGACAGGGAAAAGTGACCTGACATCTCGGACATTCCAGATCCGTTGATGAGCAATGCTTTCGGGAATCGTGATTGGACGAAGCGCATCTCGTCGGCACTGCCGACCGTGATCAACGACGTCGCATCCTCCAAGTCAACCTCCCGGAAGCCCTGTGCGTCCATCAAAGTATCGAAGGCCGACTGGAACATCGGCCACAGCGAGGTCGGACGCCACTTGCGCACCATGTCCAGCGCCCGCCCACCGTCGAGATACACGTCGGTCAGATACGTCGATCCCATTGCTACACAGGCAATCAGGCCCTGCAGTGCCGCGATGTGGAACAGCGGTGCCGGTGACCAGAACACCCTGTTCTCACGCGGCTCAGGGAATGGGACGGCCTGCGCCGTGCGTCCGATGGGCCCTCGTGTCACGGCCTCATGCGACAACACGCAACCCTTGGGTGAAGCAGTGGTTCCCGAGGTGTAAATGATTACGGCGTCGTCGCGCAGTCGCACCCGTTGTCTTCGCACCTCGATGTCGGCCTTCGTCACCGAGTGAGCAAGTTCGTCCACCGCTGATGCACCGACGATCCCGGGTCCCCCTTCACCCTTCAACATGACGATTTCTCGAAGGTGTGGTGCTTCGTGGAGCGCCAGGCCCAACGAGTCGCTCGTCGCCACTCCTGGAAAAGCTGCAGTCAGTTCCGTTCGGAAGTCCGTGCGGGGTGCGAGTGCGTCCGTGGTGAGCACGACCGAAATCTCGGAATGGGCAATGATGTAACTCAGTTCGCGACTGCGAAGACGTGGGTTGAGCGGCACGAGTACTGCGCCTGCGAGCGCCGTACCGAACGCGGCCTCGACGAATTCGCGTGAGTTGGGCGCAAGCACGCCGACCTTGTCACCGGCCCGCAGCCCGAGGGCGATGAGCAGGCGGCCGATACGGACCGCGCCGGCCGTCATCTCCCGGTACGACAGAGTCTCGTTCGGCAATACGAACGCGGGATGATCGGGAAATCGTTCGCCGGAACGGATGAGCACATCGCCGAGGGGCATGCATTCGCTGAACACGGACTGGTTGTACATGGACCTGATCCTTGCATTCGTAGATCGTCCCAAGTCGATTCTTTTTGGAGACGGGGCTTTACGGGCCGAATCCGAATACTAGGCCGGTCCCGCACGGTCGTCAACGCTCCCGTTAACGGTCATCCGCTTTAACGAAATTTGTTTCAACGCATATGTTGACGAGTCGTTAACGATCATGTTGACTGAGTGAGAAATCTCGATACGGAGGAACGATGACCAACACGACGACCAAGGTGCATCACAAGACCGAGTCGCACGGCGCACCTGCCTTGACAGAAGACGAGGTTCGCGAGGCGGTCGAAGGAGCCTCGGTACCGGTGCTGCTGATGGTCCTCTACCAGGTGACCGGAGACGAGTCCTGGATCGGACCGCGATTCGCTCCCAGTCATTTCCGCGGAGTCTCACCTCGCCCGACCGGCGATATTGCCGAGGCCGATCAACGCGTCGTCCGCGACGCAGCCGTCGACGCGATCGCGTCTTTGCTAGCGCACCGGCGCCCGGTGCTGGATCTGCACGACGTTCGCGACATGGAGAAGGCCGCGAGCTTTTTCCTCGGTGAACCGATCGACCGGCGATACGCAGCGATTCTGACCGAGGAACTCCGTCGACGCTCCGCCGACAGCGGCGACCTGGACGAATTACCGGACGTCACCCCTCCTGCGGGGACGCGCGCCATCGTCATCGGAATGGGGATCTCCGGGCTTGCCGCCATCCACCTACTGCAGCAACTCGGTATCGAGTTCACCGTGTTTGAGCGGGGTACCGATGCCGGCGGCGTGTGGCATCAAAACCGCTACCCCGGCGCGGGTGTCGACACACCGAGCCACCTCTACTCGTTCTCGTTCGATTACCGAGACTGGGATAGACATTTCGAGCTCCGGGACGAGCTCTACGAATACTTCAACGGCGTGCTCGACTCGTTGGATGCCCGTACCGAGGTCTCGTTCGAGACCGAGGTCGTGAGCGCCGTATACGACGACAACACCGCACTATGGACCGTCACCACCCGAAGCCGGGACGGTGATCTGGACACCCATGTCGCGAACATGGTCATCAGTGGGGTGGGTTCGCTGAACCAGCCGAAACTACCGTCGATCGCGGGGCGCGAGAAGTTCGGGGGACTTCAATTCCACTCGAACAGATGGCCGGATGGCCTTGATCTCACCGGCAAACGTGTAGCGATCGTCGGGGCAGGCGCGAGCAGCCAACAGATCTCACCATCGATCGCTCCGATCGTCGAACACCTGGCCATCGTGCAACGGTCACCGCAGTGGGTTGCACCCTTCGACCAGTTCCGCGAGGAAGTGCCTGCTGCCGAACGCACACTCCTGCAACATCTTCCGCTCTACAGGGCGTGGAACTGGATCGGGCTCTTCTATCAGCACGGTGACAAGATCATCGACGCACTCAGGGTGGATCCGTCGTGGCCGCACCCCGCACGGTCGGTGAACCGGAGAAACGACCGACAGCGCGAATTCCTGACGGGATACATCGAGTCCGCCTTGGAAGGACGACCCGATCTGATCGAAAAAGCCGTCCCCGATTATCCGCCCTTCGGCAAGCGAATGCTCCTCGACAACGGGTGGTATCGAACTCTCAAGCGCGAGAACGTCGATCTGTTCACGAGCGGTGTCTCGGATGTGACGCGAACCGGACTCACATTGTCCACGGGTGAACAACTCGACGTCGATGTCATCATCTGGGCAACAGGATTCGAGGCTGCACGGTTCTTGAGTTCACTCGAGGTACGCGGCGAGGGAGGGCTCGACCTCAGCAAGGCCTGGGACGACGACGACCCCCGCGCCTACCTCGGCGTTTCCATTCCGCATTTCCCCAATTTCTTCATGCTCGGTGGACCGCATTCGCTACCGGGTAGCGGAAGCTTCATGTACTTCATGGAGCTTCAAGCTCGGTACCTCCG
The DNA here is from genome assembly GCF_002259145.1 of Rhodococcus sp. 15-2388-1-1a. NCBI lineage: Bacteria > Bacillati > Actinomycetota > Actinomycetes > Mycobacteriales > Nocardiaceae > Rhodococcus > Rhodococcus sp. 15-2388-1-1a. The sequence goes on from NZ_NPFP01000054.1 coordinate 7,213, forward strand.
TGACCTTCTGGCCGAAATGTTCCGCAAGAACTTCATTGCTATCAGCGCAACCGAAGACTCTACGAACCGATACAACGAACTCGTCGATACGATGCACTCCAAGACGGTGTGGACCCATCCAGGATTCGCGACTTACTACCGCAATTCCAAGGGCCGAGTCATTTTCGTCATGCCCTTCCTGAACGTCGAATACTGGGAGATGGTCAGACTCCCCGACCTCGCGGACTTCGACATCCTCGAAGACGCAGCGGTTCAGCAGGCACGGTAGTGCGGTCACCGTCGCATCGGATATTTCCCGACCCCACCAGCACCACAGAAAGGCGGCAATCATGCCCGACACACTTCATCTGAAGACACCCGCAAAGGTCGACACCGCGACCACCGGTGACCCCTCGGTCGCGGACACCGTATCCACGGTCATCGCCGACATCCGCGACCGCGGTGACGCTGCGGTCCGCGCATATTCCGAGAAATTCGACAGGTGGAGCCCGGAAAGCTTCAGACTGAGCGCAGAGAGAATCGACGAGATCATCTCGACAGTTCCTGCCGAGGTCATCGCCGACATCGAGACCGTTCAGCGTAACGTCCGAGTTTTCGCTCAGCATCAGCGCGATTCCTTGCACGACTTCGAGGTCGAGACCTCGCCGGGTGTCCATCTGGGACAACGCAATCTGCCGGTGTCCGCGGCCGGAGCATATGCACCGGGCGGTAGATACCCGTTGGTCGCTTCTGCGCACATGACTACCGTGACGGCGAAGGTCGCAGGCGTTCCACACGTCACGGCGTGCACCCCACCGATCCGAGGCGAAGTCCCTGCAGCAACCGTTGCCGCGTTCCATCTCGCAGGTGCGGATGACATCTACCTACTCGGTGGTGTGCAGGCGGTTGCTGCAATGGCACTCGGCACCGAAAGCATTCGGAAAGTCGACATGCTCGCCGGCCCCGGCAACGCCTTCGTTGCCGAGGCCAAACGCCAACTGTTCGGCCAGGTGGGAATCGACTTGTTCGCCGGGCCAACCGAGGTCTTGATCGTCGCCGACTCGAATGCGGACCCGTTCATTGTCGCAGTGGACCTTCTCAGCCAGGCCGAGCACGGCCCGGATTCGCCTGCCGTTTTGATCACAGATTCCGAAGCCCTCGCTCGCAGCGTTATCGAGCACATCGACGCGATCCTGCCCGACATGCCTACCCGCGACTTCGCAGGTGTCGCATGGCGAGACCACGGACAGGTGATCGTCACCGCCGACATCGAAGCCGCTTACGCCCTCGCCGACACATTTGCGTCCGAGCATGTGCAGATCTTGACCGACACGCCGCGTCGAGCACTAGAAGCTATGAGCAATTACGGTGCACTCTTCCTCGGCGAGAAGACATGTGTTTCGTACGGAGACAAAGTGATCGGCACCAATCACACCTTGCCCACGCGCGGTGCAGCGCGTTACACGGGAGGGCTGTGGGTAGGAAAGTACCTGAAGACCGTGACCTATCAGGAGATCACCTCGGAGTCAGCGAGCGCCGAACTCGGAACCCTCTGTGGAAGAGCTGCGCGGGTGGAGTACTTCGAGGGCCACGCCCGCTCGGGTGATGTGCGTGCAGCGAAGTACGGCGGCGCACCGCTGCCATGGGCTCCAGCCACGCTCTCGGTCCGGCCGCGGTAGACACTGTGCTCACGTTCTCGCTTTCAGGAAAGACTGCTCTGGTCACCGGAGCGAACAGGGGTCTGGGAAAGGCCATCGCAGGAGCGCTCACCGAACTCGGTGCAACAGTCTACGGGACATCGAGAACCGATGCCGGTGTTCGGCACATCGAATCCGAGCTCGGCACAACGGGTTTCGTTCTCGACCTGGAGGACGTGAGCTCGATTGCGCCCTTCGTCGAGCGTTTCAGTGCACGTCTGCGCGGCACCTCCCTCGACATTCTGGTCAACAACGCGGGGGTCAATCACCCCGCACGGGCACTTGATGTGACGATCGAGCAGTGGAATTCCATTGTCGACACCAATCTGCGAGGTACGTTCTTCCTCACCCGAGCCGTTGCACAGCAATGGGTATCGGCCGGTACCTCTGGTGCTATCGTCAATATCGGGTCTCAAGCAGGCGCGGTGGGGATCGAGGAACGCGCGGTGTACTGCGCGACCAAGGGTGGCCTCGACCAACTCACCAAAGTTCTCGCACTCGAGTGGGCCCCACACAGCATCCGAGTCAACACTGTTGCCCCCACTTTCGTACGGACCGAGTTCACCGCTGACACCCTGTCGCGACCCGGGTGGGGCGAAACTCTGCGCGCTCGGATCCCGTTGGGCCGCTTCGGGGAACCCGAGGATATCGTCGGTGCCGTCGCCTTTCTGGCCGGCGACGCAGCCGGTCTGATAACCGGCCACACTCTGCTGGTCGACGGCGGTTACACCGCGTGGTGAAAGGTGAGGAACGCATGAACATGACCGGGGCATCGTTGAACAGCGAATCCGTCGTCGTCATCACCGGTGCCGCGACCGGGATCGGGCGAGCGATGACGCTATCGTTCGTCGCTCGTGGAGCTCGAGTAATCGTCGCCGACATCGACGAAGCGGCTGCCGACGGACTCGTCACCGAGGTGTCCGAGCTCGGCGGAACAGCCTTCGCCGCAAGAGTCGACGTCAGCAATGCAGATTCGGTCGACCTTCTCGCCGATTCGGTCTTCTCTCGGCACGGTCGTGTCGATGTTCTGTGCAACAACGCCGGAGTGTCGATGCGGCCCCACCGCGCATCCTGGAACGCGTCGATCAGAGACTTTGCGTGGGCGATGGAGGTGAACTATTTCGGCGTGGTGCACGGGATCGTGAGCTTCGTGCCCAGAATGCGCGAGCAGCCCGGCCACAAACACCTGGTCAACACATCGTCTGTGACGGCGCTCGACATCGCTCCTGGACACGCGCCCTACGCGGCCTCCAAAGCCGCAGTCACCGCACTGTCCGACGCATTGCGATACGAACTCGAGGACCATGGCGACGACTTCGGCGTCACCGTGTTGTACCCAGGCCTCGTCCCTACTTCGATCGCGACCAGTGAACGCCTCCGGCCCGGCTCCGATAGATCAGCGGTTCGCAATATTGTGGCCTATGAGCCCGAACGAGCCGCGACGCTCACGTACAACCTTCCCGTAGCAGCAGAGACACTCGGCGAACTCGCCGTCGAGGCCGTGTTGTCAGGCCAGAACGCAGTGCTCACCCACGGCTACCCCGATGCCGAGATCGAGGCGCGCTTGAAAGACCTCCGAGACGGAGCGTCGGACCGGACGCTTCAGCAACTCACTCGCCACCTCAGCAAGGAAGAACCCCGATGATCTCCACCCGATTCACGCAAGAGTTCGATATCGAACATCCGATAGTGTGCGGCGGGATGACCGGAGCCGGGCGAGCTGTCTTGATCGCCGCCGTCGCCAATGCCGGTGCGCTGGGATTTCTTTCGGCCCTGACGCAGCCGACGCCCGCTGCCCTGGACGAAGAAATTCGAAGAACGAAGGCCTTGACTGATAGGCCGTTCGGCGTAAATCTGACAATACTCCCCACGATCGCGCCCGTTCCTTACGACGAGTATCGCCAGGTCATCATCGACAACGGAATCTCGATTGTCGAAACAGCCGGCTCGAGCCCGAAGGACCACCTACCGTCACTCAAGTCCGCCGGTATCAAGGTAATTCACAAGACCGTCGCCGTGCGGCACTCGATCTCCGCGCAGAAACTCGGCGTCGACGCGTTATCCGTGGACGGGTTCGAGTGTGCAGGTCACCCCGGCGAGGACGACGTATCCAGTCTTGTACTCATTCCGGCCGTCGCGGCACGCACAGACCTACCGATCATCGCTTCGGGCGGATTCGCCACCGGCGCAGGCCTCGTCGCGGCTCTCGCGCTCGGCGCGGACGCAATCAATATGGGAACCCGCTTCGTCGCGACTGCGGAAGCTCCTGTGCATCGCAACGTCAAAGATCGGATTGTGGCCAATACCGAACGCGATACCAATCTGATCTTTCGTAAATTCCGTAATACCGCGCGAGTTGCCAAGAACGCGGTATCTGACGAGATCCTCGACGTCGAGAAGCGAGAAGGAACGACATTCGAGGACATCGCATCGCTGGCGTCGGGTGCTCGGGGGCGTCAGAACGTTCTCGCTGAAGGCCGGATGGATGACGGACTGTGGTGGGTCGGACAAAGCCAGGCGTTGGTCACCGACATTCTGAGCTGCGCGGATGTCGTGAAGCAGATCATCAACGACGCCGAAGAATTGATCGACCGCCGATTGACGGGCCTCGTCGCTTACTAGCGTCGAGTAGGCCGATGCACGCCCTACTCGACGCCGATGAAACTCGGAGATTCGGCACCGAGCCTCAGCGCGTGATCAATAGCTGCACGTCCTGCACCCATCCTGACAGCATTTCGTAGATGCATCCGCATCCCTGGTAGGTATCTATGCGCTGTCGCTGCATCCGACGCCATGCTGATGAGTTCTTTCGTGATGTTCGGAACCAACTGTGCCCGGAACGGTAGTCCGCAATAGGTAATGAATCCCTCGAACGCTTCGGGAGACATCCGGAGCAGGGACTCCAAGAAGCCTGGAATCTCCTCCTGCATGGTAGTCCAGTACTTCGTGCCACCGATATGTTTGTCCCACAAATGTTGCCGCTGCTCGTCCAGGGGTGGCCAACCACCCTCCGGGCAGGCCGCCGATGCCAGGGCACGAGAACTCTCGAAGAATGCATGGACTCCGACGCTGGATTGCAGCGTAACGATCTCGTGCAGCTGGTCGAACGTCGCTCCCGCCGCAACTGCACGTTCCGCCCATCTCCTGCTTCCGAGGGTGTCGAGGGACGAGGAGGTGGCGCGGAGTGCGAATTGGATCAACGCAACTTGGATTTCGGTCAGACCGTCCCCGTCGGGAACCCCTTTCAACAGCCGTGCCGCTTGCGTGTCGACCTGTTGCTGGCTGACTGTCACGACTCTCCTCGTCGATCGAAAAACGTTGTCGAGCCGAGCTTATCGACCTCACTGAAGTGTTGGCAACACAAGTGTTGACGGCGTGGTACCGGCTGCCTAGTGTGACGAGTACAGAAGCGGCGTCTCGAACCGGACACGTCTCGAATCAAGGAGCCACATGCCCGAACATCCGGCAATGCCCGACTACGTCAACATCCGGGTCGAGCACGATTCACCCGTGTCCTGGATCGTGCTGAATCGACCGGACAAGGCCAATGCACTGTCCAACGAACTGCTCGACGAGTTCTCCGACGCACTTGCGCGGCTGAAACATTCGGGCGAACCGGTGATCGCCATCCGGGGAGAGGGTAAAGGCTTCAGCGCCGGATACGACCTTGGACAAGTCGCGCCGACCACGGCCGCGGACCCCGTGGCCGACCGTACCCGATTGCAGAGGAATATCGATCGGTATCTCGCCATCTGGGACCACCCCAAGCCGGTTATCGCAGCAATTCACGGATACTGCGTCGCCGGAGCAACGCAGCTGGCCACCTTCACCGATATCACCATCGTTACCGAGAACGCGAAAATCGCCGAAGTCACCATTCCGATCGGGGCCGGTTACGTCTCGCCCGTCTGGGCAACTCTCGTCGGACCGAAACGGGCCAAGGAATTTGCGTTCGTTCCGGGCAACAGCATCGACGGACGAACCGCAGTCGAGTGGGGCTGGGCGAATCACGCCGTCCCGGAAAGCGAACTGATAGCGCGCGTGGCCTCGCTCGCACGAAGAATCGCTCAGGTGCCGCCCAGCCTGCTGACCATCAAGAAGGTTTCGATCAATCGCGCGATGGAGGCGATGGGAACTCGTAATGCGCTGGGAGGTATAGCGGATGCGGACGCATTGGCCCACATGACCCCAGAGGTAGCAGCCTTACGTGCCCGCATCGCCGAAGAAGGCCTGAAGTCGGTGATCGAATCGTTCCGCGTCGCACCGACTTCCGATCTCTCAGCACCGACCCAGGCTATTCCCTTCACAGGCAACGGTACCGTTGACGAGCTGTCAACATGACCGTAGACTGACATGAACCATGGAACCGGATCGACATCTGAGAATGAATGGAGCGTCATGACTTCGGTCAACGAAGACAACATTATGGAAGTCGTACAGCGTCTTGTAGACGAAAGGGATATCGAACGAGTCCTTTTCCAGTATGCGTTTCATCTCGACGCAGCCGACCCCCAGTCGATGCTCCCCCTCTTCGTCGAGGACCTGTACGTTGCTTACGGCCCCTCCCACGGTGCCACCGGCGCAGAAAGCTACCTCGATGTGCTTTCGAACGATAAGACTGGAATCGCCGCATTCTTCGCAGGCACGAGTCATCACGTCAGCAACATCGTGATCGACTTCGTGAACAAGGACACTGCGAAAGTGCGGTCGGTTCTCTACGCGTGGCACAAGTACTACCGAGATCGTCCGGACGGGATCGTGTACGCCCAGTACCACGACGAGTTCACCCGGACCGACGAGGGCTGGAAGATCTCACGTCGCGAACAGAAGACGGCCGGAACCGAGAATTACCACGCGAAGGCCCACGCGCTCGTCCCGACGCCACGCACACAGAAGACGAGCTGACCGTGTCCGACGAACTTCTCTACGAGGTCCGGGACCACGTCGCCTACCTCACCTTGAACCGTCCGAAGGTCCTCAACGCAATCTCGGCCGAAGTCGACGAGCAGTTGGCAAATAGATGGGACGAGATCGAGGACAACCCAGATATCTGGGCTGCCGTGCTCGGAGCAACCGGCGAACGAGCATTTTGCGCAGGTGCCGACATCAGCGGCGGTACGGCTGCGAGCCCATCCCGGCGTGCACTCGGAGGCGGCCTGACCGGCGTGGGAGGACCGCTTCGAGTACTGAACAAGCCCCTGATTGCGGCTGTCCAAGGCTACGTCCTCGGCGGCGGGTTCGAGCTTGCCATGTGCGCCGACATCATCGTCGCCGCAGACAACACCCAATTCGGCCTTCCGGAGGTCAAAGCCGGAATTATCGGCGAATCCGGCGTTGTTCATCGGGCAATTCGCCATCTCCCGCATCGCATCGCCATGGCACTGATCTTGACCGGTGACCGTATGGGGGCGCAGGACGCCTTGACTCACGGCCTGGTCAACGAAGTGGTCCCGTTCGAGGATCTGGATGCGGCCGGGTTGAGATGGGCGAAGAAGCTCACCACCGCGTCGCCGTTGGCTCAACAGGCGGCCAAACACGCCGTCCTTTCCCGCGCCTCGTACCCGTTGGAAGTGGCACTGTCGACCAAGTTCGAAATGATCGAGGCCTACGCCGCATCGTCCGACGTCCTCGAGGGCCGGAAAGCGTTCGAGGAGAAGCGCAAGCCACAGTGGGCGGGGAAGTGACGCCGTGAGCCCCTCGCAAGAACGGCGCGAGCGAGGCCGGTCAACAGTGGCCTCTCGTAGCGGAATTTGTCGAACCTATACTGGCTGAACCATTCGAGAAGCGACGGTCACGAAGGCGAGGCAGGGCTGTGGCGAAGTCACCAGTCAGCGGAATTGCAAAACGGCGTAAGAGCGCGCTGACCGAAAATTCGGCCGACTATTCTGCAAAGCGAGCTGGGCTCCTCAGGGTCGCCGCAGAAGTGTTTCGCGAAAAAGGTTATGCCGCCGCATCATTGAATGACGTTGCGGCGGCATACGGCACCGACCGAGCTTCGCTCTACTACTATGTCGGCAGCAAAGAAGAACTGTTCCAGGAGTGCATCACGAGCACCGTGGTGACCAACTTGTCACGAGCCGACGAGATCGTGGCCAAGAAGCTACGACCGCGGGAGACGCTCGAAGCTCTCATTGCGATGCTGCTTGCATCTCAGGTGGAGCACTACCCCTACATGTACGTCTATATGCAGGAAGACTGGGGCCGGGTGTCATCGCTCGACTCGAAGTGGGCCCAGGAGATGGTGGACAACACCCACAAGATCGAGAAGTATTTCCTGGACGCCATTGCACTCGGGGTTGCCGACGGTACGTTCCGACCCGATCTGTCGAACACGTTGATAGCAAACAGTATTTTCGGCATGACCCAGTGGACGCATCGGTGGTTCGTGCCCGGCAAGAGCCGGTATTCGGCAGAGGATCTCTCACGCGTGTTCTCTGCAATATTCTTCGACGGAATCATGGCGGAGGGCGCAGCCGAGGACTGACAAAGCAGCCAGTGCGCGAGAGTCCGTTCACCCGAGGTCGGGTACGTCTGCGGCCGTACCCGAGAACCTCGGCTTCCGTTTTTCCAGGAATGCGGCAACGCCTTCCTTTCCGTCACCCATCGAGGCGTGCCACATGGCCAAACTTTCCCGTCGATGCGCCTCCACGGGATGCGCCGACCCCGAACCGGAATACACCAGTCGACGAGACAGTGCGATGGCTGACGACGAACGCCCGGCGACGAATTTTCGGGCCAGCTCGATTGCCGCAGAAAGCAATTCCTCGGGTGGATGCACCGATCTGAGGAGCCGACCCGCCAGCGCCTGGTCGGCATCGAGAATATCCGCCGAGTAAATCCACTCGAGCGCTGTTTGCAGGCCGACAATCCTCGGCAGGAAGTAGGAAGACGTGGCTTCGGGAACGATGCCGAGTCGACCGAACACGAAGCCGATCTTTGCATCGGTGGAGGCCATGCGAATGTCCATCGCAAGAGTCATCGTCGCGCCGATACCGACCGCCGCACCGTTGATCGCAGCAATGACGGGCTTGTCGCAGGAATGGATGGCAAGCGTGACTTTCCCGCCGGTGTCCCGAACACCGGATTGGAACGGCTCCTCGGCCAGCCGCTCGCGCATGTCCGACACCGTCGGACTCAGCGACTCGTCCAACCCGAAGACATTTCCCTCGACAGCCAGGTCCATGCCGGCACAGAACGCTCGACCAGCACCGGTCACCACGACCGCGCGTATCGCCGGGTCGATGCGCACACGCCGGAATGCGCTCTCCAATTCTTCTGCCATCGTCACCGAGAATGCATTCAGATATTCAGGCCTCGACAGTGTCAGAACAAGAATGCCGACTTCATCGACGGACCAGTCGAGTGTCTCGTAGTTCATTTGCCTCCTTGACTACTTATCACCCTGGTGAACAGGCTCGACCTGGACCTCAGACTGTCCGTGCCATCCGTCCAGTCGTTGGCGACGAAGTGCACGCTGAGTGCGTCCCGCGAGGCGGGTGCTGGGAAACTCTTTCCTCAGAATCGACCATTATCGTCACACTCCCACCACAGCCTGTCAACAGTCGCGTTGCCGACCTCGCTTCGGCGCAAGCACGACCCTTGAATACTCGGCCGAAGTCAATGGCCGAACATCAGAACGTGTCGCAGTCGACGACTTACAGGGAACGGCGGAATTTACTCGCGAAGCGCGCGACAGCCCGAATTCCTGCCGAGACGATGCTCAACGTCGAATTGCCCCCAACCGTTGCAACCATTGTGCATAGCCGACGGCTATATGCATGATTCAAGATCGGTATTGGACACAGAGACATCCGGGCGCGTTAATAGTCCTGCACGAATGTGACACAGAACACCACTTGTCCCACCGGGCCGTCGATTGGGCAGCGATCGACGTGCTGCCCAATGAATCTTCACGAACACGTGTCGCTGACTGGTTCATGTGCATCTGAACAATTTGCGATCCACGCTGGCTGCATTCCTCAAAGGACCCTCACCTGTCCGGTAGCTCTCCGGACCCATTTCACGAAAGAAGCCTCTGTGAAGATCAAATGGATCGTGCCGGTCGTCGGCCTACTACTACTGACCACCGCGTGCGACTCACAGGCAGCGTCCCAGGACCGGACCTCGACGCAGGACTTATCGTCCTTTCAAGCGGTCGTCGACGACGCGCTGGCACCGGTGACCGACTGGACAGGCCCGACCGAAACACCGACACCACCGACCGACATCTCGATAGCAGTCGTGGTCTGTTCCGGGTCCGTGTCGGGGTGTGTGCGGCAGGCAGACGGGGTGACACAAGCCGGTGAAGCCCTGGGGTGGACAGTTACCCGGTTCGACGGCAAGGGCGATCCGGTCGGACAAAACCAAGCGATGACCCAAGCAATCAATAGTGGCGTCGACGCCATCATCCTCGCCGCGACAGATCCCGTTCCGCTCAGTGGCGCAATCGAACTCGCTGCCTCTCGGGGAATTCCGGTTGGAGCCGCAGGTCTCGGCATTGCCGCAACCGATGGCGTGTTGTTCGACGTCGCTCCGGACTACACGTTGTGGGGTGACCAGCTCGGATCGTGGATTGTCACGGACTCCGGTGGTACGGCGAACTTCTTGCCGACCGTCGACCGAGAGTTTCCGAGTTCCCCGGCGATCGCCGATGCGATGGTCGCAGCAGTAGACCGCTGTGACGAGTGCGTAGTCCAAGACACGCAGCAGTTTGTCGTGACCGACATCGGGAACGGCCTCGGCCAGCGAATTGCCAGCGCACTGCAGGCAGAGCCGAGCATCGACTACGTCAGCGGAGCGTTCGATTCGGCAGCAGCCGACATGGTGCCCGCAATGGGCAACACGGGCCTCTCCGATCGTGTCACGCTCGTGTCTTGCGTCGGCGCACCGCAGAACCTTGGGTTCATTCGCGACGGCAACATCCAGGCCGCCGATGTCGTTCAGGACGACGTCTTCCTCGGTTACGGTGCTGTGGATCAGATGATCCGGGTCCTGTCGGGTCAGCCCCTCTGGGAGACACCCGGTGTCACCGATGATCGTTTGCGATACAGCCAGGGCGCGCCATCGCGCCTTTTGACGATCGACAATGTCGACGAGGTCACCGACCAATACTGGGTCGCCGAGAACGGTTACGTCGACCGTTACCTCGAACTGTGGGGTGTCACGCCGTGACCACCCCAGTGCGATTGGCCGTACGGAACCTCACTGTCTCCTATGGTCAACACGAGGTAGTACACGGCATCGACTTCGCTGTAGAGCGCGGTTCGATCGTGTCTCTGCTGGGCGCAAACGGGTCGGGTAAATCCACCACGGTCAAAGCATTGACCGGAGTCAATCCGCTGCATGCGAAGTCGCAGGTCACGTTCAACGACAACCCAATTCGCGCCAAAGACCTCACCCCCGTAGCCGCCCGGAAAATCGGAATCCGGGTTGTTCACCAAGAGTCACCACTGATCGCAAACATGACGGTTGCCGAGATGACCGCGCTGCACACGGGGTTTCCCCTCGTGGGCGCCACCTTTGTCCAGAGGAGGGCATTGGCGCGAAAGACCGAGGGCATACTCCGCGAGTTCGACGTCGCGGTCCACCCGAACACGCTCTGTGCGGACTTGACGGCGGGCGAACGGGCGTTGGTTTCACTGGTGATTTCGATGGCCGGCATCTCTCCCGAACGCGCACTGTTGGTACTGGACGAAACGACTGCTCCGTTGTCCACTCGCGAGGCCGCGCGACTACTCGATCGAGTCAGAGGTGTCGCAGATCGGGGATTGTCAGTATTGATGGTCACCCATCGCCTGCCCGAGGTACGCGAATACAGCGACAGAACGATCGTGCTCCGAGACGGCAATCTCGTCAGCAACATCGGTGCCGACGATTTCTCGGAGGCCGACGTGATCCACGCAATGGTCGGCGGCGCGGGCCACAGCGCTTCCTCGCACGACCACGAGCGCAGCCGCGGTCGCGGTCGCGGTCGCACCGATCGTCCTGCACTCGTCGTCGAGAATCTGGCCGGAAACGTCAGCCGTGAGCTGTCCTTGGCAGTCGGCACCGGGGAAATTCTTGGTGTGACGGGGCGATCGGGCGAAGGAGCCTCCGAGCTGCTTCGTCTCATAGGCGGGGTCGAGTCCACACATGTAGGAACAACAAAGATAGACGGCAACGACGCACCGATCACCGGTGCACGGGACGCCATCAGGGCCGGGATTTTCTACCTTTCCCTCGACCGACTCAACGAAGGCGGCATCGCGCTGATGACGGTGCACGACAACGTCGTACTCCCCCGAGTGGAACGTTACGGTGCCAATCGGCGCCGAGCCGCGTCCGACGTCGACCGGATGATTCGCGAACTCGACATCCGTCCGGCCGACCCGACCGTTCCGTACGCAAGCCTGAGCGGCGGCAACCAGCAAAAGGTGCTCCTCGCCAGGTGGCTGCTTTTGGAGCCGCGGATATTGCTTCTCGACGATCCCGCGGTGGGCGTCGACCCAAATACTCGCGAGATCATTTTCGACACCTTGCGCGAACTGGCCGCCCGCGGGACCACCGTCATCATCCGCTCGAGTGAGCCGGAACATCTCGTTCGTCTATGCGACCGCGTCATCGTCGTCAACGGTGGGCGCATCGTCGAAGAACTAACTGATCTCAATCTGGAGGACATCAGCCGTGCAACCTACGCATAGTGACAACGCCGTGGCGGAGAAATCCGAGGACGCGGCCGTTCGTACACCCGGCTCGTCGTCGCCGCGAACCTGGAAAGTCTCGACGCTGTTTCAGAACCACAGCATCTTGGCCCTGATCATCGGACTCACAGCGTTGTTCTCGATCCTGCTTCCCAGGACCTTCCCCACTACTGCCAATCTGCAGGGGCTCGCGTTGGGCCAGGCCGTGAGTGCGCTTCTGGCACTGTCGGTTCTGCTGGTCCTCGTCGTCGGCGAATTCGATCTGTCGGTCGGATATACCTTGGGGCTGTCGGCGGTACTCACGGCGAAGCTCGCCGGTGAGTCCGGGCTTCCGGTGCCGTTGACCGTCACGATTGCCTTGCTCGCCGGTGCATTCGTCGGATTGGCTTCCGGATTGCTGGTGGCTCGCTTGCGGGTCGTCTCGCTCATTGCGACACTGGGAGTCGGCTTGGCTGTCAGCGGTGTCACCGTGGGAGTCAGTGGGGGAATGACACTTTCGCAAAACATTCCCTCGGTTTTCCGAACCTTCGTTCAGACCGAGATCCTCGGAGTTGGTTCTGCAGTGTGGATTGTCGCGCTGATCGCACTGGTCATGTACATAGTTCTGACGAAGACACCATTTGGCAGCAAGGTTTACGCGGTTGGCGGTTCCGAGCAGGTTGCTCGGATGGTCGGTATACGCGTTCGACTCATCAAGTGCGTGATGTTCAGTGCAGCAGGTGCACTGGCAGCCCTCGCCGGAATAATGCAGCTCGGATTGGCAGGCGCGGCGAACCCCAGCTTCGGAGCGAACCTGCTCCTACCTGCCTTCGCGGCAACCTTTTTGGGTGCCACCACCGTTCGTCCCGGATTCTTCAATGTCGCTGGAACGATGCTGGCCGTCGTTCTTCTGGCCGTCGGATTTTCCGGACTGAGCCTGCTCGGGGCACCCTTCTGGTTCCAACCGGTTTTTCAAGGCGCAGCATTGGTAATCGGTGTTGTTCTGTCACAGTCGATTTCGAAGTCCGGACGCAAGTCTCGAGCCAAAAAGCCTGCATAGGTCCAGACCGACACGGAACGGGTCTCCCACCGCGCGCGGCCACCGGCCGTGTTCGCGTCCGGGAGACCTGTCGCGCATACGTAGTCCAGCGTCAGGCCCGACCGAAAGAGACCGCTATGAAAGTCGGCACCCACGACATAGTGCCCATCATCGATGGCACCGCACACGAACCGATCGGTAACGCGGTCACCCATCCCGACGGCAAAATCTGGGATTGCGTCGAGCATCCCACCGACGAGACCGGTCGCATCCGTCTGGACATCGGCTCGTTCCTGATTCGAATCAGAGACCGTGTCGTCCTGATCGACGCTGGAGGTGGAGTTCATTCCGGCGCGGACACCACAACTGGAAGCATGCTCGACAATCTTCGAGACGCTGGAGTCGAGCCGTCCGACGTGACGGACGTCTGTTTCACGCACATGCACTGGGATCACATCGGCTGGTCTACCGTCGACGGCCGAATCACGTTCCCGAATGCGACCTTTCGCCTGCACCAGGACGATTGGACGTACTTCATGACCGGTACCACTTCGGACCCCCGGATACGCGAAATCATCGCACCCATCGAGGACCACGTCGAACCGTTCTCCGTCGAACACGAGATCATTCCAGGCCTGATCGCCAGGCCGGCACCGGGGCATACACCGGGCAGCACCATTTACATCGTTCACGACGGCAAAGAACGTGCCCTTCTCCTCGGCGACACCCTCCACACTGTCGGCGAACTCACCGAGCCCGAATGGATCGGCATGTGGGATGTCGACCCCATCGCAGCGGGAATAATGCGCAACCGCATCGCCGACGAGCTCGCCTCCACCGGCGATCCATTCGCTCCCGCACATTTTCCCGAACTCGCCTTCGGCCGCCTGGCCACCCTCGACGGACTCCGTCGATTCACCTGGGCGCAGTGAGCAGCATCAGATTTTCGAGTATCAGAACTGATCGCCGACCCATCCAAGAACTCGTGCGACGGTGAGGCGTGAGGCCATGATTACGGCTTGGCCGCAATCCACCCGGTTCATCGGAGGTCGCGGGACGTCGAGCTGAATCCGGACCCCCACATTTATGGCTCTCCGCCGGCAGCTGACCGCCGCCGGTGGCCCGGGGTGCCCTGTCAGGGTATTCCACCCTGCCTGCCGATCGTCCTACGGTGGAAAGCGAAGCCGGCGTAAGCGAACGTGCTTCTCGTCGCGGTGGCGTTTGCGAACACGAGATGGCATGTCGGCAGGCTCAACCGTCCGCAGATCCTTCCCCAACGAGGCGACGCGGCGGATCACCCTTGACGAGACCTACGGAGGATTTATGCGTACCGTCCGGTTCGGATCGACCGATATCCAGGTGTCCAACATCGTCGCCGGCATGATGCGGATTGCGGGCAGTACCGATGAGGAGATCCGGCAGCTGTACAGGACGGCTCGCGAGGCGGGGATCGACTTCTTCGACCACGCCGATCTTTATGGGTTCAACCACCCCGGCGGTGGTCCGCACCTATGCGAGCGCCGGTTCGCCGAGGCTCTACAGCTGAGTCCGTCGGAGCGCGAGCAGATCACTTTGCAATCAAAGACCAGTATCGTCGCCGATCCGTGGGGATACGACCAGTCCTACGAGCACATCGTGACCTCGGCAGAGAAATCCCTGCAAGCCTTAGGCACCGACTACCTAGATGTGTTGCTGTTGCACCGTCCCGACGCGCTGGTCGAGCCGGAGGAGGTTGCCCGTGCGTTCGATCACCTGGAATCCACCGGGAAGGTTCGCGCGTTCGGAGTTTCCAACCACACACCGCGGCAGATCGACCTCCTCGAGACTGCGGTAACGCAGCGACTCGTCGCAAACCAGGTGCAGCTGTCTTTGACGCACTCCACAATCATTGCTCAGGGCCTGTCTGCGAACATGGCCGGGCAAGCGGACTCCGTGACCCGCGACGGCGGCGGCATCGTCGACTACTGCCGGATCAAAAAAATCACCCTTCAGGCGTGGTCACCCTTTCAAAAGGGCTTTCAGGATGGTGTGTTTCTCGGCTCCGAGGACTATCCCGAGCTGAACGCCGAACTCGACCGGCTCGCAAAGAAGTACGGTGTCACCCCGATTGCGATCGCGACAGCCTGGATCACCCGCCACCCCGCCGGGATCCAGGTCGTCCTTGGAACGACCACGCCGCAACGGGTGTCCGACGCCGCGGCGGGGTCGGACATAGCACTGACTCGCGGAGAGTGGTACGGACTGATTCAGGCTGCCGGCCACAACGTGCCCTGACCACCCCGCGCGACCCCTGAGGCGGCCGAGCAGCCACGGCTACCCCGGGGGCCTCTCACTCACCTACAGCGGGTCCGAAGATCTACCCCGGAAACACGAAAGGTCAATCATGCCAGTCACTTTCGACTTCACGAACAAGAACGTATTCATCACCGGGGCCGGAAGCGGCATCGGTCGAGCCACGGCGGAAGCCTTCGCAGCCGCGGGTGCCGACGTCGCCGTCACCGACACCACAAAAAAGCCTCTACATGAGACCGCTGAGCTCGTCGAAGCGCACGGCCGACGCGTGCACATCGCCATCTGCGACGTCACCGACAGCAAGAGTGTCGAGGACGCGGTGAAGTCCTCTGTCGACGCTCTCGGTCCGATCGACATCGGGGTGAACAATGCCGGCATCGAGCAACCGCCGAAGCCCCTTGCCGAGATCGGCGATGAGGAATGGGACCGTCTCATCGCGGTCGACCTGCGTGGGGTGTTCGTCTCCATGAAGCATGAAATCCTCGCCATGACAGAACGAGGCGGCTCGATCGTCAACATTTCTTCAGGTGCCGGGGTTATCGGCATCAAAGGCCAGTCCGCCTACGCGGCTGCGAAGCACGGCATCCTCGGTATGACAAAGTCGGCGGCCCTCGATTACGCGGCGCAGGGCATCCAGATCAACGCGATCTGCCCCGGCATCATCGAGACTCCAATGATGGGCCGGTTCTCTGGTGACACACCGGAGGGGCGAGCGCGGGTCATCGCTCAGGAGCCAATCGGGCGCATGGGCACCCCTGAAGAGATCGCCTCAGCCGTCCTGTGGCTCTGCTCAGATCTCGGGGGTTTCACGATCGGCCATTCCCTGGTCGTGGACGGTGGCCAGACCATCGGCATCAGCTAGCACCCGTATCCGCCGGCCGTCCCGAGTGTGACCTGGCCCGTGGTGTGGCTTGCCAGTCACGCATCGACTTCGCCCGTTCAGAAGGAGTAACCCATGAAGAACGTCGTCATCATCGGAGCGAACGGCCGGTCTGCACGAGAGATCATCTCTCGCCTGGCCCAGCAGAAAGACGTTGCCCTCACGCTGTTCCTGCGCCGGCCGCATCGCCTCGACGGCATCGCGACGGACACCATGACGCTGGTGGAAGGTGACGCACACGACCGGGACGCGCTCCGTGCGGCGATGATCGACCAGGACATCGTGATCGTCGCCCTCGGCGGCGAAGACCTTGATACCACCACGGCCGCAGTGGTCGACGCTGCGGAGGAGGCCGGCGTTCGACGAATCGTCACTATCAACGCGGGAGGCATCTACGACGAGCTGCCGGAGCCCTTCAACACCTGGGACTACCAGCGCGCCGGGGCGACCCGCCCCAGGAACCGGAAGTCCGCGGATGTCGTCGAGCAGTCATCGCTGGCCCACACCATCCTCCGCCCGGTCTGGCTGACGGACGAGACGGTGACGGATGTCGAACTCACACGGAAAGGCGAACCCTACAAGGGCACCGAGACCTCTCGCGCGAGCCTCGGGAACTTCATCGCGGGCATCGTCGCCGACCCCGATTCCCACGTCGGCGAGAATCTGGGAATTACGCAGCCGGACACCGACGGGGACAGGCCGGCGGCGTACCGCTGACTCCTCTTGCTCGGCTTCGATCATTTCGTGTCGCACACAGCTCGCCGAGCCCGGCAATGTGGTGATCTATGGCGCTCGGCGACCTCGAGGCAATGACGCAGTGGTCGAAGACTACCCAGGACGGCGGGGTATCGACCTGGGTATAGCTGAATCACCCTGGACGCCAGTTTAATCCAATCGACGTCGGCACACACACCGGGCGCACTCAGCTTGGTGTCGTCGGAATTTCCCGGAGCGACTACCGCCGCACGAGCTGACCGGTGCCGAAATCGAGGACTTCGTTCAACGCTTCGCAATTGCAGCGGCGGTGTGCGAGACCGACCAGGTTGACGGTGCTCAGATTCACGGCGGCTTGGTCTCCACCAGCGACACAGGTGCACTCGTGTCCGGCAGTATAGGCGCGGGTGGTGGCAGAGGTAGCGGAACGAGCATGCGACGTTGTACCGCTCCAATGCATCCGGACATAGCACCGAGCACCAAAAGGATCGACGCCTGCCATTCGAGCTGTTTTTAACGGCGCAATCTGTCAACATATGTGTTTACAGATGCGAAAGGTGCGATTCTGCTAGGTTGTCGTTGCACAGCTTGCGGGGGCTCGCATTCTCGACCAGAGGTTCTCATGATCGCCGTACTTGCCCGCTTCACGGCATCACTACGGTCGTGGGCACTAACTTCAGATCGACCTGTCGGTCGGCTAGGCCTCGACGAACTCCCCGCGGGGCGGGCGAAGCTGACACAGTACCTTGCAGGTGTCGCGACGCTCATCATCGGAATTATCGGGTTCGTCAGCGCACCATCGGAGGAGTACACAGGCCTCGGCGTCCCCGTGGTGGTCCTGATCAGCCTCACGACACTCCCAATTGCCGCGCGGTGGTTCGTCGGTTCTTGGCCCAGCCCCAAAACATTAGTTGCATTCGTCATCTACGCCGACATAACTATTACAGTCTGCCTACTCCTGAAACAGGACTTATTGACGGCAATTGGTGGGACGGTTCTGTTCGCAGTAGTCACCACGTTCGCAGTCATTGCTGTTTCGCCAATGGCTTGCTGGACTCACATAGCGTCTTCGGTAGTCGTTCTGGGCATCATCGCGGTTAGGGCTGCACTGAACGATGCAGCTAGCTGGTGGGTGGTTGTGGCGCATACGCTGACCATGCTGCTGATGTTCTCAGCACCGTTGGTTCTCATAGTGTACGTCGGCGAACTTCGGTCCCGAGCGCGCGATTCCTTGGTGGACCCCTTGACTGGCCTGAGGAATCGTCGAGGGCTGTTCGCTGCGATCGAAGCGATCATCATCACAACGTCGACAAACCGACAGATGGCGATCTGTGCAGTGGTCATAGACGTCGACGGCATGAAGGGCGTAAACGATAATTTCGGTCACCACACCGGCGACGCGGTATTACTGGATCTGGCCGAACATCTACGCGCATCGATGGTGAAGGAATGGGTGGTCGCCCGCCTCGGCGGTGACGAGTTCGCGTGCGTGACGATCGCAGATCTGGGCAAAGCCGAACGTCGAGTCGCAGACCTGGTGACAGCGCTGACCAGCGCTCAGATAATTTCTGGTGTAACTGTCAGCGTGGGGTCGGCGATCAGCGAGGTACGCACCGATAGCTCTGAACAGGAAATACTGCTTCTGCTCAGAACTGCCGACGCCGAGATGTACCGTGCGAAAAAGGCCAGGAAAAACGCGCTGCTCCACCCTAAATGCGACCCGGCTGACTAGCCAACGGTGCCCGCCTGAACGATTACTTGCCGAGTGACGAAGCGCAATGCGATTCGGTCGATCCACCCAACCCGTCTACCTTTTGGGAAGAGGGATGCCAGGCCGCATCTGTACGTCGCAACGCTGGCTTGCTCGGCAAATGGCGCGGGGTTCTTGAACCAAAATGACCTAACCGCAGGCCGTCGACGAGCTCTTCTACGTCTGCCGAGTATGACGGTTCGATCCGATGGCCAGGGTCCGCCACCCGACTCCAGCCTGGTTATTGCGAGCTTCGCTGTGATCGCGCTCGGTGAAAGTTGCCAGACCCGATCTTCGACAGTGCACACCAGTGTGTTCCGCTGAGGTGCGTTGACAAAGTCCAACCCCCTATCGCAGAGAAGTGGTGGTTGCGAACTCTCGGCCGATCTGCCCGCCGGACAAGCGCAATCAAGCTCACCAGTTCCGCAGTTTGCGCGGTGACCTCGTCAATGAAACGTCTTCGACGACGACGGGACCGGCGAGGAGGAGGGCGCGGTGAGCTAAAGGAATGGAGCTTGCTCGGCTTCGACGCCGCCGCAAGCGCCGGTGAAACGGTCGGTACTGGTCGGTCGTCGTCGGTCACCACCGGATGGCGGCGTCCCCCACGCTCGGCGTTTGCGCAGGTCAGCGGCTCGTTCGCCCAGTGGGCGCATCAAGCGATAGACGCAAA
Organism: Rhodococcus sp. 15-2388-1-1a; assembly: GCF_002259145.1. Classification (NCBI taxonomy): domain Bacteria; kingdom Bacillati; phylum Actinomycetota; class Actinomycetes; order Mycobacteriales; family Nocardiaceae; genus Rhodococcus; species Rhodococcus sp. 15-2388-1-1a. Next base: position 26,892 of record NZ_NPFP01000054.1, read on the forward strand.
GCCGACGTGATTAGGTCGTCGGTTCGATTCCGACAGGCGGCTCCGGCGAACAGCCCCTGACCTGCGGAAACGCAGGGCAGGGGCGGTTCGGTTCTGGTGGTCGCGCGATGCGCTGGCCTCACGGCTCTGCCCGACACCGACGTCGCTCTCCTCTGCGACGGAACCCTCGCCGGCTGAGCGCTCGCGGCCGGCATCCTGTCCGTGTGCCGATAGGCCTCGCACCGCTCGGCAACGCAGCGTGGCGTTGCGTCGCGACCTGGCGACGGCTCGGCGGGGCGCGATCGTCTCGTGCGTTGGCGGACTACGGGAGCTTGGACGCGAGGACGTCGGCCGCCAGGATCTCGGGTGCTGCGCCGAGGAGGTGCTGGTTGGCCATCAGGGCTGCGACGATGGCGCCGTTGGCGTGGGCGTCGCGAGCGGCCTCGTCGGGGAATGCATCGAAGATCCAGAAGGTGTCGGCGTGGGTCCTGACCGCGAACCAGACAATCGTTCCTACTTCTTCGTTGGCGAGCGCGACAGCGCCGGCGAGCAGATCGGCGAGCGCGTCCTGCTGTCCATCGGCCGCGACGATCTTGGCGACGAAGGCATACGGAAGTGATGCGGGTGTGGACATGAGGGGTTCTCCTAGGTGTCGAGGTTTCTTGGTGAAGCGAGTTCAGCGTATGACGAGCAAGGGCATGTGAGAAGTGGCGTATACGGCAGTATTGCTATTGTTCGCGCCATGCGTATCGGACTGATCGCGATCGACGGCTGCTTCGGTTCGGCTGTCGCGTCGGTCATCGACATCGTGCGGGTGGCCGACGGAGCCCGCGGCGATGTCGACCCGCGGATCGACCCGATCGAACTCGCCATACTCGGACCGAAACGGAGAGTGACCACGACGGCATCGATGACCCTGTCGGTGGACCACCCGCTGTCGGAGTCCGCAGAGTTCGACGTGGTCGTCGTCCCTGCGCTTGGAACCCTCACGGCCGCCGCTACCAACGACGCCCTCCAGAGCCGAGATGCTCGTTCGGTCATCGCCTCGCTCGGGCGCCTCGACGACGCGACCACCCGGATCGCCGCGGCGTGCACCGGCGTGTTCGCTGTCGCCGAGACCGGACGGATGCATCATCGGCGGGCGACGACCAGCTGGTTCCTGGGGCCGGAGTTCCTGAAGCGCTATCCGACCGTCACCCTCGATCTCGACACCATGGTCGTGGTCGACGGGAACCTCGTCACCGCCGGCGCCGCGTTCGCCCACATCGACCTCGCGCTCTCACTCGTGCGATCGATCAGCCCCGACCTGGCCCAACATGTCGCCAAGCTCCTCATCATCGACGAGCGTCCGTCGCAGGCGGCCTTCGTCGCCTACGAACATCTCCGGCACGAGGACCCGATCGTCGTCGAGTTCGAACGCTTCGTGCGCGCCCGCCTGGACGAACCGTTCAACGTCGCCTCCGTCGCGCAGTCGCTCGGCACCAGCCGGCGCACCCTCGAACGACGAGTCCGTGCGGCGCTCAACCTCACTCCGCTCGGCTTCGTCCAACGGCTTCGCATCGAACGAGCTCGGCACCTCTCAGCAACCACGGACCTCACCTCCGCCGAGATCGCGCTACGGGTCGGCTACGCGAACGCCGAGACTCTGCGCTCCCTCCTGCGTAGGGAGCGACGCCGTTCCTGACCTATCGCCATGCCTGTAGCCGGTGTCCTAGTGCTCGACTGGAACCACCTCTCAGCACGTCGCGTCGACGCTCCTGCGTCGCCCCTGGACGACCCACTCGACACGCCCGCAGCACAGGCCATGTGACGTGTCCCGGCTTCCCGGACGGTCGGGGTTGGGTGGCTGTGATGTCGCTGCGTTCTCGTCGAGGGGGTCAGCAGACTCGATCAGGGTCGATTGGGATGAGACGCGAAGGCGGTCAGGTCAGGGCGGCCGAAGCCGGCCGGCGGGGTAGCGTCGGTCACGTCGAGGCCTTTCGGATGGATGGCGTAGGAACCTCCATCGTCGGGAGACCTCGACGTCTACCTGCGGACCGACGCGCCCGGCCGACCTACACCCTCATCTGGGAAGAGCCGTCAATGCCCGCTTCACAATTTGACCGAAAGCCCACCAGCTGCAGAGGTGGAAGACCCTGTCAGGGCACCCCGGCATCAGCGCTGAGCTCCTGGCCTAGGACCTGGATTTACGAACTGTCAGCAGAACTTAACCCGATGCCGCAGGGGCCACTTCGACCGAGCGTCGGCCTCCGAGGACATCGCTACGATGATCGATTTGATCGGAGGTGGTAACCACAACGAGGTCGGGGAAGTCCCCCATTGTTCCCGATTCGTCAGTCCATGCGAAACGGAATCAACGGAACCAAACTGTCCGCCACAACGAGGGAACGGCACAACACTTGGCGGCAGAGACCGACGACAACTATTCGGCCAGACGGTTCTGCCACCGCGCCGTGCCGTCGACGTATCTAACGTCGGAAGTAGGCAAAGACACCGACGCGAACTCGGGAACAACTCGGTCCATGGCCTGAAACCAGGTCCGAGCAGGTTCGTTGCCGCCGAACAGATTTCCGGATTGGCACGTCCGAACCGGATACGAACAGAGCTGCCCTGGATTCGGGGAATCACCGTAGGTGTAAACGGCCCCAGCGAAACGGTTCGTAAATCCGAGGAATCCGGAAGACATGTTCGACTCCGTCGTTCCCGTCTTACCTGACATCGGCAGTGTCCATCCCACCGCATCCGCGGCGGCCGCCGCCGTACCTCCCGGTTGATCGTCCCTGCTCATCGCCACGGCCAGCGTGTCCGCCAAGCCTGGATCGACGACCTGCTCACACGCATCTCGAGGGATAGGAACAGGCACCCCGTCGCGGTCGTACAGAGCATCGATCGGATTCGGTGCGCACCACGCTCCACCGGAGGCCAAAGTCGCACCGACATTTGCCATTTCGAGCGGATTGATCCACGCCGGTCCGAGGGTGAAGGATCCGAGATTCTGGTCCTTCTGGAAATCCGCCATGCTTTGCTCACCTCCGGACGACCCCGGCTCGTCGTACGACCGGAGACCGAGACGAACCGCTATGTCGACGGTTGGGGTGACACCGACCCGTGAAATGAGGTCTACGAAAGCAGTGTTCGGCGACTGTGCCAAAGCATCTGTCAGACTGAGACGCGGCGAAGTGGGTGCCGCGTTCTCCACACAATATGTCGAGGGCGGGCACCCCCGGGCACCTCCGTTTCCGAGGCCTTCCATCTCGACTCGTGGAGGATTGTTCAGCAACGACCGGATCCCGAGCCCCTCTTCCAGCCCGGCGGCCGCTGTGAAAATTTTGAACATCGATCCCCCGCCGTGACCCACCAAGGAATAGGGTTGTGGCTGCACAGTTTCATCCGATGCGCTGTCCAGTCCGTAAGTACGACTACTGGCCATGGCGAGAACCCGCCGATCGTCCCGACCCGGTTCGATCACGTTCATCACCGACGCCGCCCCATTCGCGCTCGGACTGGTATTTGCCACTACCCCGGCCTTTACCGAGTCCTGGACCTCAGGATCGAGTGTTGTGCGAATAAGATACCCGCCGTTGGCTATATCCGTCCGACTGATCCCGGCATCCTCGAGGTAGTCCAACGCGTAGTCGCAGAAGAAACCTCGGTCACCCGCAGCTATGCATCCGCGTTCGAGTGTCCGAGGCTCAGGGAGTACTCCGAGTGGCTCGAGCTGCGCTGCCCGGAATTCATTCATGCGGTCGGGGATTGTTTCGATCATCGTGTCGAGAACCACATTTCGACGCGCAATGACTCCGGCCTCGTTCGTATACGGATTGAGTGCCGAGCTGGATTGCACCATTCCCGCAAGCATGGCCGACTGCGTGATATCGAGTGCGCTCGCCTCGACACCGAAATAGGTCCGTGCAGCGTCCTGAATGCCGAACGACGAATTGCCGAACGGAACCAAGTTCAGATAGCGAGTCAGAATCTCGTCCTTACTCAGCCGTCGGTCCAGATCCAGCGCAGTCCGAATCTCTCTGATCTTGCGGGACGGCGTCGTCTCGATTGCCGCGCGTCGTTCGGCGTCGGTTCGGGCGAGCACATGAAGCTGATAGTTCTTGACGTATTGCTGAACGAGCGTCGACGCACCCTGCTGCACTTCGCCACTGGTCGTGTTCGTCACCGCCGCGCGAAGCGTGCCCTGCCAGTCGACACCCCGGTGCTCGCCAAACCTGCGATCCTCCACCGACACGATGGCGAGCTTCATCTCGTTGGAGATCTGGTTACTTGTCACCTCGAACCGACGCTGATCGTACAACCACGCGATGGGGTTGCCATCTGCATCGGTCATCGTCGACACTGCCGGCACCGATCCGTTCACGACCATCTCGGCAGTCGTATCAGACGAGTCGAGTGCGCGCGAGGACACGTATCCAGCACCGCCCACAAGCGGAAACATCAGTCCTGCCACAGCCAGCCCAGCGACGACACAGCAGCCGCCGAGCTTCACCAAGGTCTTTCGTCTGCTCATGTCGTTCTTCGTTCCTGTCAATCAAATGCACGAAGGTTGTTCGAGGGCGCTCTTGCCTCGAGTGGACCGGATGTCATTGTCAAAAAGCGTGTGACACGCAGTTGTTGCCGCACAGTGGTTGTGCGGGCATGTCGATCGGGTTCTGGGTTGGAACGAAGCCGGACGAAGCTACGTCTGGCCGAGAGGTTCCGGGGCGCACCGAGTCACCGGACGAACTCGACACCAAGTGTGACAGCTATCAGAGTGACACCGGCGGCGCAAGAAAGCGGAACGGAGTTTGGATTTGAGCGGACAGCGCTTCATAAATCTGAATTTTGGAACGCTACGCGGGCCGTCTGTGTTGCCGGAGGGCGTCCCCCTTATTGACCATGTAAAGCCCGTGCGTCCATGGCGGTCGGAATAACATTGCGAAGCGACTGTCTTTGCCGATAGTCCGGGTCGAAACCAACTGATTAAAGAGAAATCGGACCGGGGGCTTGCACGTCGATTGTGGCAGACGGAAGGGAATGCTTCCCGGAAGAACTTCACTGTATCCTCATCGATGCGACAGCCGTGCCAGAAGTTCAACACAACTCCGCTTTCGGATGGATATCAGCCTCCCCGTCTATAGGGTAAGCAAAACTTTCGTAGCGCGACGCTCATCCATGGCCCCGTATCCCTCAGCCGCCTGCTCTAGGGTAAGCGTCAAATCGAAAACTTTGCCCGGGTTGATCTTTCGACTCCAAATCAAGTCGATCAACTCGGGAAGGAACCGTCGAACAGGTGCCGGCCCACCATGAAGATGGACACTCGACAAGAAAAGACCGAGCCCTTCGAGTGTGACTCCATGCGAAACACCGACATAGCCGACGAACCCGCCCGGCCGTGTGGCGTCGATCGCCTGCCACATGGACTCCTGTGTGCCGACTGCTTCGACAGTTCCATGCGCACCGTAACCGCCGGTAAGTTCTTTTACTTTGGCCGCGCCGTCTTTTCCGCGTTCTTCGATAATATCGGTTGCACCGAACTCTACGGCCAGTCTCTGGCGATCTGCGTGACGACTGAATGCGATGATTCGCTCGGACCCTAGTTGCTTGGCTGCCAAAATCGCGGACAGACCGACTGCGCCGTCGCCGACAACAGCTACGGTCTTCCCCGGGCCAGCTTCCGCCGCCACAGCCGCGTACCACCCCGTGCCCAAAACGTCCGAAGCAGCCAATAGGGACGGTACGAGGTCTGCGTCCGGATGAGACGGAGTCGCGACAAGAGTTCCGTCAGCCAACGGAATGCGTGCGTACTCCGCCTGCGTGCCGATCGCACCCATCATGACGTTGTGCACACAGCGTGACTGATAGCCGGCCTGACATATCTCGCAGGTGTTGTCCGAGGCGACGAAGGATCCGACGACGTAGTCGCCGACCTTCACATGTTCGACGGATGCGCCGATCTCCTCGACAACACCGACGTATTCGTGGCCCATCGGTTGAGGAGTCACGTACAACGGCTCCGAGCCACGGTAGGGCCAAAGATCCGAACCACAGATGCAAGTAGCTGTGACACGGATAACCGCGTCGGTGGGCTCGACAATCGTCGGCTTCTCGCGGTCTTCGACGCGAACATCGCCGGCTGCGTACATTGTCACACTACGCATGATGATTACTCCTCAGTTCGTTTGTAGCTGGTCACGGCGAGGCCCTGCTAAGAGAGCTGAGTCTGAGCCGTGTTCTTCGTCTGATCAAACCCGGTCGCGAAGGAATGCGGGAGGCCCTGGCAGGGCACCTCTTGGGCAACCGGCTCTTCGTGTGTCCGACCACAATGGCGGGGTGTCGCCTTTGTGGTCAAAGTCGTGTGGAACGAGCAACGTTCACTCGACTTCCATCTCGAATTGGTCACGGAAAGCGAACTGCTGATTCTCGACGCGATCGCCGGTCCCATCGTGAATGGTGGACAACCAGGTCGTCGACGACACGTTGGACGACGCAGGGTCCGGTTGCTCGGCAATGCCACTGTTGCCGGCAATCGGATGGTCGCGAAGCCTGCGCCCGCAATCTGCCTGATGTTGCGACATCCGACAGATCGAGAAGCAAAGCACGATAGGTTGAACGAAATTCTGAGAAAAGCTTCACGTCCTCGTTCGACCGCACACTTTGTGGCAAGAAGGCGCGGCAAGGAGGATGACTTTCCGGTTGCAGCGGCAGAGTCACGCAACAAGATGATCAGCTGTCCTACGCCCGCGGGTGGAATCCCCCCCCGATATGGGTGTACCAGCAGGGCATCCTAATTGCCCCAATTGTCACTTACTGTCGAGCCATGCCTCACGAGATCTGCTCACGGGCCGTAGACGATGCAGGCAAGAACGGGTTCGGTACGAGACCAGTGGGCGACAGAAGCCGGACCTGGTTCTGGCACCGCCCGACAGTTCGGTCGACAGCGGCTTTCGTTCGCAGTGCTCGCCTCCAACGCGATCTACCCACAGGAGCAACACAATGGTGCAAGGCGAATTATTCAGCGCAACAGTTGGTTCGAATCTTGATACGTCTCCCAGAGCAATGCACGAGGGTGCCGGACACTCCATTTCGGCTCCCCTGACCGACCCACTCCGAACTGTGCAACAAACAACGCCGACGTCTGGCTCGACCGCAACCACAAGCATCCGATGAGAACCACGTACCGCGCCGCAGCCTGCGTCGCCGCGTCCATCATCACCGTCACACTTTCGTCATGTGCATCGTCGTCCGACGACGAGTCGACACCTCAGGGGCCCGCGGGGCCCGTCGAGTTACACCTGCCGTCGACCTCCAGTGCCTCAGTCGTGACCGATGGCTTGGATGCACCCTGGGCGATAGCATTTTTCGAGAACAGCATGCTGATCAGCGAGCGCGACACCGGACAGATCATCGAGCTCGGCGCAGACGGCAACCGCAGCACTGCGGGAACAGTTGATGTGGCCCCTGCGGGCGAAGCCGGGCTCTTGGGGCTCGCAGTCCGCGAACGTGACCTTTACACATATTCGACGGCCGCAGATGGAAATCGCATCGACCGATTTGACGTCCTCGGCGCACCCGGCTCCCTCGCCCTGGGTGAACGAACCACTGTGCTCGACGGCATCCCGGCCGCTAGCTATCACGACGGCGGCCGGTTGGCTTTCGGGCCGGACGGGATGTTGTATGCCACAACCGGGGACGCCGGACAACGTGACCGGGCCCAAGATCTCTCGTCGCTTGCCGGCAAGATCCTGAGAATCACCCCCGAAGGGGCTGTACCACCGGACAATCCCTACCCGGACTCATTCGTGTACAGCTACGGTCACCGCAACCCTCAAGGCATCGCATGGGACGCAAATGGCGTGCTGTACGCAAGCGAGTTCGGTGCCAACACGTGGGACGAACTGAACCGCATCGAGCCCGGAAGCAACTACGGCTGGCCACAGATCGAAGGCATCGGGGATACCGAGGGCTTCGTCGATCCGATCCACCAATGGGCCACGAGTGAGGCCAGTCCGAGTGGCATCGCTATCGATGGTTCCACCCTGTTCATGGCGAATCTCAGGGGCGAACGCATGATCGAGGTGGATCTCGACGACCCCGCCTCGGTAGTCGATCGACTCGTTGGAACATACGGGCGGCTGCGAGACGTCACCGTCGCCCCGGACGGCTCACTGTTGATACTGACCAACAACACCGATGGGCGCGGTAACCCAAACGCCGGCGACGACAGGCTTCTCCGCTTCAGCATCCGATGACGTGAAATGCGCGCCGATGCCGCAGCTTCGCAGCGGTTGGGAAGAGGAAGTTCGTCGGTCCGCAAACGTCGACAAAGGACAAAACATGGACAACGAAACCCGGCGCGGTCAAATACCCGGACCCGACCCTCAGATGCCCACCGTTGTGCTCTTTGTCGTGCTGATAGTTCTGCTGGGGGTGCTGACTTACCTGGACGCGTGCGGTAGTTGAAATGACCGTGTAGCTCGATAGTTCGGATGACGGCGACCGTTGGAATGTGGTGTAGTGCCAACCACTCCCGTCCCGGCCGCTATCAGTCGCGGCTCACCTAAGTTGTTCCCGAATGCAATCGATGTCACTGAATCCTGACATCGAGATCTGCGTCACTTAAGCTTCATTCGAGCGAGCAGCCGCACAACGATTTTGGCAGACCCTACTCCCGCCAATGAGCGATAGATCGTCGAGAATACCACCCTCGTTCGGTCAAAACCCTTTAGTGCGAATAGCTTTGGCACGCCCACGATCGCGAACGCATGAGGCGTACTCGAATTTCGGGCATTTCTGCCACAACCGTGCCATACTCCATTTCCCGATCGATCCTGATGGGGTTCCCTGTCCGTGCCTTCCACGGATGCTTCGTAGCAAATAGTGTCGAAGACGGACCAGGTCAAGGCATTCCTGTCCTAGGGGGCAAGTCGGTATCGCCACCCCAGGACCCGACGCAGATCTCGCCCGCGCCTGGTCCGAACTCGACACCTATACGACCCCATCCGAGAGAATTCAGCTGTGTCTATTTCCACCAATAAACGAAAGTCCTTGCCGTTCCTCGTCTACGTCCTCGCAATGGGTACGTTCCTCATGGGCACGTCGGAATTCGTCGTTGCCGGACTCCTGCCCGATATCGCCTCCGACCTCGCAATCGGCATCTCCGAAGCCGGACTGCTGGTCACTGCGTTCGCGATTGGCATGATCGCCACCCCGTTGATCGCGGTGGCGGTACTCAAGATGCCCGAACGGACGACTCTTCTGCTCGCGCTCGCCGTCTACTCCGCCGGACACATCGTGGTTGCACTCACAGACGACCTCTCCATCGTCCTCGTGGCCCGCTTCGTGACCGCGCTCGCAACGGGCGCATTCTGGTCGATCGCTGCATCTGTCGCGTCCCGCGTTGCGGGTCCGGACGCCAGTGCGCGCGCCATCGGCCTGGTCCTCAGTGGCGGCATTCTCGCGACGGTGATCGGCGTGCCCCTTGGCTCTGTCGCCGGCCAGCTGGTGGGTTGGCGCGGTCCGTTCTGGATCCTCGCGGTACTTGCCGTCCTCGCATCAGTGCCGATTGCCCGCTTCGTTCCCGGTGGTCGTTCGTCGTCGACGGTCATCCCTCTGCGGTCACAACTCGCATCGATCGCCACCGCGCGACTCTGGGTGGTCATGACAGCATGCGTGCTGATCTCGACTGCCGTCATGTCCACCTACTCGTTCATCGCGCCCCTACTCACAGAACGCTCCGGCCTGTCCGCCGGACTTCTTCCCGTGGGTCTCGCCGTCTTCGGCGTGGGTGCCGTCACCGGCACGCTCTACAGCGGTCGGTTCGCAGACCGCGCGCCCTATGCAACCGCGCTAACCGGTGGCGTCATAGTCGTGATCGCACTCGGGTTGCTGAGCGTCTTCTCGTCGTTCGCTGCGCCATCGATCGCCCTTCTCGCACTAGCCGGGATGGCCGGTCTGGGCACGAACCCCGTGCTCATGTCGATGGCGGTCCGATTCGCAGAGGGCGCGCCGACTCTGGCCACCTCACTGTGCACATCGATGTTCAACCTCGGAACCGCGGTCGGCACATGGGTAACCGCACAGGCGATCAGCGGATACGGACCCGCCGCGATTCCTGTCGTAGGTGCACTGTTCGCGGTGCTACTCCTCGCTCCGCTGGCGACACTCGTGATCATGGACCGGGCACGTCGGGGTATCCATGGTGCGTCTGCATCGAAGCAGTCGGTGACCCGTGACGAGGTGTCGGTGTGCTGACCGATCCCGTCGTCAACGCATCGCGGTGCCACGGTCGTTTGGAACGGTGAGCACACCGTCGACGATCCCAATTGTTCAGCGACGTCGGGCGTGGTGTCGAACCACACCCGACGTCGTGTCCAGAGCGCTCGAGAGCGTTGCATGCCCGCCGCCCACGGCCGAGGCGCGACCATTGCACTGTTCACTTCACCCCGATCTTCAGCGCGCCTATCGGCAGCGAAATGCGACATCGGCAGGAGCCGACGTACCCCTCGATTCCAATCCACGGTTCACCGATGGTCGCCGACACAGAAGCACCGAAAGACGTGCAGGCCCGTCGCTTGCGCAGGCTCACCGACGAGAAGACGTAGGTCGGTGTACCTACCCGGGCGGATCGGCTCGGATCACCAAAGGAATGGACCCGGCGTTCGAGTTGCTGGTCCTCGAATCGTGGGGCCAATGTTTGAACTCGCCCGATGTCCGGGACTGCCGGTCCTCTTGCCCTCGCTGCGGAGAAGTCCTGAACGCAGTGATCGTCCGCTCCCAAAGCCGAGAACTACTCGAAAACGACGAGACCACGCGGAGTTGAACTCAGGGTGTGACCTTGGGGGTTTCAGCGCAGATCGATTCGGCCCGAGGGAAACAGCGCGGACGCCGTCGCGGTCATGGTCCGGCGAGCATGGTCCGCACCGACCGAACCTCCGCCGAACGTGTTCGCGGACTCACGAGAGGCGATTGCGACGACGTAGCGATGGTCTGGACCGACGAACCCGGTCGACAGATGGATCCAGTCACTGCCCACGCAGCACATCCACCCCTGCTTGACCCCGAGCTCGCTCTCATCTGGCAACGCGTCGGGAAGTCCGAAACGCTGGTAGTAGCCGTCCGCACCCAAACGCGTAAAGTTCTCCAAGTTCGAGAGAATCGCAACCGACCGAGAGGGCGAAAGACCACCAGCACCGTCGATCAGTGCGGAGTAGAAGGTGACCACATCGTTCATCGTGGTTCGAGTCCGCCACCATTCGTCGCCCGGCCGCACCGATGTGAAGGGCAACCCATAACGAGCAGCCACGCGCTCGACGATGTCGTTGCGCCCGAACCGGTTCCAGAGTTGCTCGGCCGCGGAGTCGTCCGAGGAGCGCAACATGGCGTCGATTTGCGCCATGTCACTTCCGCTCAGATCGACCTCACCTCGATCGTCACGGAACAGCAGATCGTCCGCGATGAAGAGCTTCGACACCGATGCGGTTTCGATGGGCTCCTCGTTGCCGTTGGTGGCCCGGCTCCTGCTGACACGGTCCATGAAAGCGATAGACACTCGCGCACCGTTCAGCGCCCCGACCTCGGTAGCCGTGCGCATTCGCACTTCGAGGCGAGCCGCGTCGAATCCTGACACTTCGGTGGCCGTCGCGGCAGATGGTCCCGCACTCTCGACAGCGCTCGGAGCAGTAACCAGGTCGGTTGCAGTGCAGTGCATCGGCGCCGATACAGACAATGAGAGGACGACGACTGCAGTCACAGCAGCACGGCCGACTGCAATTCGAGACCCGGCCCGAGCGAACCGCTGGCGCGGCACCTCAGCGCTCTGCACGAGAAGTCCTCATGGAAGGCGTTTGTCGTAGGGGCACGGGGTCGAGTAAACAGCGGGAACGGTGACGGCGGGAGTCCCTGCTGTGGGGTGTACTGACAGGGAACCACTCAGTGGACGAAAGACCAGGTCACCGCCGGCATCGAACTTGCCACTCGGCCGTCGACACGACAGTGTGGGAAGGACAGGAATCGGTACTCACAACCCAACACGAGGAGTTAAGACAAATGACCACGATCGCAATCATCGGTGCGGGTGAAGGTCTCGGCTCCGCCGTGGCTCGCCGCTTCGGACGCGAAGGACTCGCAGTAGCGCTGATTTCCAGGAACCAGGACAACGTCGACCGCATCGCCGCCCGACTTGTCGACGAAGGGATCACCGCCCGTGGCTTCGCCGCCGATGTACGGGATGCTGAATCGCTTACGGCAGCACTGGATTCAGCAGTCGAGCATTTGGGCCCGATCGAGGTACTGCAATACAGCCCCGTGCCGGCCAAGGAGTTCATGAAGCCCGTCTTGGAAACCAGCGCCGAGGATCTGGCCGGTCCGGTGGAGTTCTCGATCTACGGTCCTGTCACGGCCGTGACACACGTGCTGCCCGGAATGCGCACCCTCGGGCGCGGCACGGTGCTGTTCGTGAACGGGTCGAGCGCTGTTCGCCCCGGAGCCTCCGTCGCGGGCACCTCGATCGCGTTCGCCGGGGAAAGCGCCTACGCGCAACTGTTGCACGATGCCCTCGCACCCGAGGGTCTGCACGTCGGTCAGCTGATCATCCCGCGGGGAATTGGTGCAGGTGAGCCCTCGCACGAGCCGGATGCCCTCGCACAGTCTCTGTGGGAGATCCACACCGAGCGTAAGGAATTCCGGATCTTCGTCGCGCCTCTCGACTGAGCCCGGAGCCGGCGGTCGAGCGTCGACGAAGGGCACCTTGCCGGTACACCCTTTCTCAGAGACTCCCTCGATCGCCGTCCACGGTGTTCGCTGATCACATGACTACTTCCGTGAAGGCCTACGCCGCCACCGCAACCGACCAGCCCCTGTCCCCCATCACGATCGAGCGCCGCGATCTCGGACCGCACGACGTCCTTATCGACATCGAGTTCGCCGGCATCTGCCACTCCGATATTCACACCGCGCGAGGCGAATGGGGCCCGGTGCCGTACCCGCTGGTCGTCGGTCACGAGATCGCAGGAACGGTGGCCGAAGTCGGATCCGAGGTCACCACGCACGCCGTCGGCGATCGCGTTGGAGTCGGGTGCATGGTCAACTCGTGTGGCGAATGCGCCCAATGCGTCAAAGGGTTGGAACAGTACTGCCTCGTCGGCAATATTCAGACCTACGGCGGCACCGACCGCGACGGCACGACGACCCAGGGTGGCTACTCCCAGCAGGTTGTCGTCACCGAACATTTCGTCGTCAAGATTCCCGCGGGCATCGCCCTCGACGCCGCCGCGCCTCTGCTGTGCGCCGGGATCACCACCTATTCGCCGCTCCGCCACTGGGGAGCAGGTCCCGGCAAGAAGGTCGCGGTGGTCGGCATGGGCGGGTTGGGCCACATGGCCGTCAAGATTGCCCACGCGATGGGTGCCGAGGTGACGGTTCTGTCGCAGTCGCTGAAGAAGCAGGAGGACGGACTTCGACTGGGAGCCGACCACTACTACGCAACCAGCGACCCGGACACATTCGACAAGCTCGCGTCCACGTTCGATCTGATCATCAACACCGTCAGCGCCTCGATCGATCTGAACGCACACCTGTCCCTGCTCGCCGTCGACGGCGCGATGGTCAATGTGGGTGCTCCTGCAGAACCCCTTCCGTTGCAGGTCTTCTCGCTCATCCCCCACCGCAGAACGTTTGCAGGATCGGCCATCGGATCGATCGCCGAAACTCAGGAAATGCTCGACTTCTGCGCCGAGCATCATCTCGGAGCCGACATCGAAGTCATCTCCGCGGACAAGATCAACGACGCGTGGGAACGAGTGCTCGCCTCCGACGTTCGCTACCGATTCGTCATCGATACCGCGACATTCGTCTGAGTCCCAATCCGACTATGTGCCGGCCGTCGGTGCAAGCCCGAAAGGTGCTTGCGCCGACGGTCGGTGCCGTCGTCTCCGTGAAGTCGGCACTGCAGGTTCTGCGTGCCGGACGGATTCCGGTGCCGTTCAGGCGCGCGGTATCGCCATGTATTTGTACTCGAGGAACTCGTCGATCCCTACCCGTCCACCCTCGCGCCCCAAACCGGACGCCTTGACGCCGCCGAACGGCGCAGCAGGATTGGACACGATGCCCGTGTTCAGACCTACCATGCCGACCTCGAGGGCATCCCCGACCCGGAAGCTTCGATCGACATCCTGGGTGAACAGGTACGCAGCGAGACCCCACGGGGTGTCGTTGGCGAGACGCACGGCTTCGTCCTCCGAGTCGAACGGAACTATGGCAGCCACGGGCCCGAAGATTTCTTCGGACATGAGGTCCGCGTCGGCAGGCACGTCGGCGAGAACAGTCGGCAAGTAGAAGTAGCCAGGACGGTCCGGCCTCGTACCGCCACAGATCACCTCGGCTCCTCCGCGGACGGCATCGCCGACGAGATCCTCGACTTTCGCCAGGGCTTTCGCATCGATGAGAGGGCCGACTTCCGTACCCGCGTCGACGCCGTCCCCGAGCGTGAGCGCGCCCAACCGCGCTGCCAGCCGCCTGGCGAACTCATCTGCGACCGATCGTTGCACGAGAATGCGATTGGCCGCCGTGCACGCCTCGCCCATGTTCCGCATCTTGGCCGCGAACGCGCCTTCCACGGCTCGATCCAGGTTCGCATCCTCGAACACGATCAGCGGAGCGTTGCCGCCGAGCTCCATCGACGACCGCATGACGTGCTGGGACGCCTGCTCGAGAAGCCTGACACCGACCGCCGTCGAGCCTGTGAAGCTGATCTTGCGGGCAATTCCACTGGCCATCCACGGCGACACGACAGCCGAAGCATCGGTCGTGCACACGACGTTGACGACGCCCTTGGGCAGGCCGACCCGAACAAGAATGTCCACTAGTGCGAGGGACGCGAGCGGTGCAAGATTCGCGGGTTTGAACACCACGGTGCATCCTGCCGCGATGGCCGGCCCGATCTTGCGCGTAGCCATCGCAAGGGGGAAGTTCCACGGCGTGATGAGAACGCATGGTCCGACAGGTTCACGAGAGACGATGATGCGATTCTTTCCGTCACCCGTCGTTGTGACGTCGCCGCCGATGCGAACGGCTTCCTCCGAGAACCACCGGAAGAACTCGGCTGCGTAGGCGACCTCGTCTCTCGCCTGCTCGATGGGCTTGCCCATCTCGCTGGTGATGATGTGTGCGAGGTCCTCCTGCTCGAGCAGCATCAGTTCGTACGCCCGGCGCAGGAGCTCGCTCCGCTCGCGGGGAGAGGTCCTGGTCCACTCCTTCTGGACGCGGCCCGCGGCCTCGATGGCACGACGCGCGTCCCCCGGCCCTCCGTCCGCTACCGTCGCTATGACGTGCTCATTTGCCGGATTGATGACCTCGAAACGGTCACCGGATGCCGCTTCTCCCCATTCCCCACCGATGAATACACCGGTGGGGACTGCGGCGATAGCCGCCCTTGCTCGTTGGGACGAACGAGAGTCGCCGAGTTGGGTAGTCATGGTGTTCTCAGCCTACTTTCCGGTGATGGAATGTCGTCCCGTCGCCGGCCGTCCAACTCGCGAGCATGCGGCGCAAGCAGGCTCAGAAGGTATGCAGTACCGCGCGGAAGAATTCTGTGGGCTCGACAGCTTCGATGGTCACGGGCCCCTCGTTGGCCAGGAACTCGTAACCTGTTTCGGCACCGTACTTTTCGCCGCCGACAAGCACGTTGCCGTCGAGCTGGAAGAGAATCTCGATCGACGAGAATTGTCCGGCCCCGTAGGTCGCCCCTGCGTCCAGGCGGACGAACCCGAGGCGGAGGTTGCGTTCGGTGAAGTTACCGAGCCACTTGTCCCACACGCCCGAGTCACCCTGCTGGATCCAGTCGTACGCCTCTGGGTTCATGGCGATTACGTCGGTGTATCGCGGAGGAGCAAACTCGAGCTTGCGGCCGGTGGCGTGTTCGAAGATCGCCTGCGAACCGTCCGAGGTCTGCTCCACGCCATTCTCATCGGTGTAGTGGTAGAGCCCCTTCTTGAAAACACCCTTTTCGTTCAGCTCGGCGTTGGTCGCCTCACGCTGCGCCACAGAGAGATAGCCGTTGCCGCTGGCTCCACCTGCCTGCAGAACCAGTGTGCGCAAACCTTCTTCACGTTCCTGCGGTCCGTAATGGACACTCTCCGGGAAGTAGCCGACCCAACCCTGTTCCAGGTAGTCGGTCTCCGAGTACGGCAGCCGACCCTCGACGACGTAACGGACCTGATCGAAGTCGTGCCGGTGACGCGGGGTTCTCCACCCACCGCTACCGGTGTAGCCGGTGTTCAGGTCGTAGTTGTTGGGCGAGCCGTCCACACCGAACAGTAGATGCTTCTGTTCGAGCTTTCCCTCACGCATTGTGCCGACGGCTTCCTCACCGGTCTCCGATGCCCTACTCACTCGCATGTTCTGCTCCTTCACCACGTGGATGTTCGATCCGAACTCCGTTGACAATATCCCACAGTTCGGGATATTGTCCAATAATAGATAGATGCGGGTCACAATCCCGCAGTCACCGAGACACAACACACCGCGACTTCGACAAGGAACGACATGACGACAGCGCTCACACACGCCCCACAGGATTCGGGAGTTCCCGCTTCGGCGCGCGACTTCAGCGTGGAAGATCGGGTGGTCATCGTGACCGGTGCGGGACAAGGCATCGGACGTGAGATCGCACGACAGTTCGCTGCAGCCGGGGCTCTGGCCGTCGTTGCAGATCTCGACGAAGCCAGGGCGAAGTCTGTCGTCGGCGAGATCGAGAACGCAGGCGGAGTCGCGTTGGCCGTGCGGGTCGATGTCGCCGACGAGCAGGCCGTCGGTGCCATGGTGGATACCGTCGTCGCGAAGTGGGGCCGTGTCGACGTACTCATCAACAACGCATCCGTGTTCGCGACCATCGAAAAGGGACCCTTCGACGAAATTCCCGTCGCACAGTGGGAACAAGTATTGCGGGTCAATATCACCGGGACCTACCTCTGCGTCCGGGCAGTGGCGGCTCACATGCGCAAGGCGGGCTTCGGTCGCATCGTCAACATCTCCTCCGATGCGGTGACCCGCGGCACGGTGAACTACCTGCACTACGTGACTTCGAAGTCCGCACTGATCGGTATGACCAACTCGTTGGCGCGCGAGCTCGGTCCCCACGGAATCACCGTCAACTGTATTCGTCCCGGGTCGGTCGCCACCGAGGTCGAGCGAGTCATCAACCCCACGGCCGAGGTGCGCCAGCGCGCCCAGTCGCTTCAGTGCATTCCACGCGGAATGGTGCCGACCGATCTCGTCGGAATCATGTTCTTCCTGGCTACACCTGCGTCCGCATTCGTGACAGGGCAGACGATTGCGTGCGATGGGGGCTACACACACAGCAGCTAGGCCACCCGACGTGACATCTACCCCGAGGAAGGCTCGACCATGAGGCAGTACCCGCACCTGTACATCGACGGTCGATGGGTCGAGCCCATCGCACCCAGACAGCTCGAACTGATCGACCCCACGCGCGAGGAACCGTTCGCCACCGTCGCACTCGGTGGCGTTGCAGACGCTGACCTCGCGGTCGAGGCCGCGAGGCGCGCATTCGTTACCTTCTCCGAGACCTCTGTCGAGAGTCGAATCGCGTTGATCGACCGCATAATCGAGGTGTACGAGTCGCGCCTCGACGAATTCTCGGAGCTCATCGCACAGGAGGTCGGCATTCCGGTCTCGAACCGTGCACAGGTCGCAGGACCGGCCGATCATATGAAGGTTGCCCGCGACATCCTGCGCGGCTATCCGTTCGAGTCGAGGGTCGGCACAGCGATCGTTCGTCGCGAACCGATCGGCGTGTGCGCGTTGGTCTCGCCGTGGAACTGGCCGGTTCAGACGGGCGTCATCAAAATCATCTACGCCTTGGCGGCCGGGTGTACCGTCGTCGCCAAACCGAGCGTCGAATCCGCTGCCAGCGGCGTACTTTTGGCCGAGGTGCTCCACGAAGCCGGTGTCCCCGCCGGCGTGTTCAACCTGGTGAGTGGTACCGGTCGCGAAGTAGGTGACCGGCTGTCCCATCACCCCGACGTCGACATGATCTCGTTCACCGGATCCACCGGTGCCGGCAAGCTCGTGGGAGCTGCAGCGGCGACAAGCACTGTGAAGCGGGTATGCCTCGAACTGGGCGGCAAGTCTGCGAACATCGTCCTTCCGGACGCCGACCTCGAGAAGGCCGCACGATGGAACATCCAGCGATGCTTCGTCAACACCGGCCAGTCGTGCCACGCCCCCAGCCGAATGCTGGTGCACGAGAGCCAGATCGAGAAAGTCATCCCGTTCCTCCTCGACGAGGCGGAACGCTTCCGCATCGGTGACCCACTGGACAGTTCGACCACCATGGGACCGGTCGTCAGCGCTGCCCAGTTCGCATCCATCCAGGATCTGATCCGGACCGCCATCGACGAGGGCGCCGTGCTGGAAACGGGCGGCGTCGACCGACCGAAGGGCATCGACCGCGGCTACTTCGTGCAACCGACGGTGTTCACCGGAGTCACACCGAAGATGACGATCGCCCGCGAGGAGGTATTCGGACCCGTTCTGGTCGTGCTTCCCTACCGCGACCAGGACGAAGCAGTGAACATTGCCAACGACTCCCCCTACGGCCTCGGTGGCTACGTGTTCGGGGGCGACCTCGTGAACGCCAAGAAGGTGGCGAACCGCATTCGCGCCGGACGCATCAGTGTCAACGGCGCAGCAACGGACTCCCACACACCGATGGGTGGCTACAAGCAATCCGGAATCGGTCGCTCGATGGGCAGGCTCGGCCTCGAGGAATATTTGGAAGTCAAGTCTGTCTACGGGTTCGACGACGAAGCGAGCGACTTGCCCGCCTTGTTCGGCTGAACACACACAGATCAAACAGGAGACCACAGTACATGAGCGACGAAAACCCAGTTCTACTGCACAATTTCGCCAAAGAGAAGCTCTCCAGAGGCGAACCCGTCTACTCGATGACCGTACGCCTCGTCCGGACAATCGATATCGCGTCGATCGCATATACCGCGGGTTTCGACACCGTCTACATCGACCTCGAACACAGCAGTTTCTCACTTCAGGATGCAGGCCAGATATGTATGGCGTGCAATCATCTCGGTGTCACCCCTCTGGTCCGCGTTCCTGACCTCGATCCGGCGCTCATCGCACGCGTGATGGACTCCGGCGCAATGGGAATCGTCGTTCCGGGTGTTGCGTCTGCCGACGAAGCGCGGGCCGCTGTTCGAGCCGTCAAGCACGCGCCGCTCGGTGAGCGCTCGCTTGCCGGGGCAGCCCCCCAACTGCATTATCGAACATTTCCCGCTGAACAAGTCGTGCGCGAGTTGGACCAGGCGTCGATGGTCATCGTCATGATCGAATCTCAGGCGGGTCTCGACGCGGCCGAGGACATCGCGGCCGTCGAGGGAGTCGATGTGGTGCTCGTTGGCGCCAACGATCTGAGCGTCGAACTGGGTGTCGCTGGGCAGGTGGATCATCCGAAGATTCACCAGGCGTACCTGCGCGTCATCGCTGCATGCAAGGCCGGCGGAAAGACTGTGGGAATCGGTGGTATGGGCGGTCGTCCGGACCTGATTCGTCAGTACTTGGAGATGGGTGCCGGATATGTCTCGACCGGCAACGACATTTCGTTCCTCGCCGGTGCCGCCGCACAGAAGCGTCAGCAGTTCTCCTGACGCGAGAAAGCAGCTACATGCCCATGAAAGTATGCATTTACGGAGCCGGAGCCGTCGGGGGACACCTCGCGGGCCGTCTTGCCGCAGGCAAGGGCGGACCCGAGGTCTCGGTTATCGCGCGAGGCCCCCATCTCGCAGCTGTGCGCGAACACGGCCTTCGGGTGCAGACCCACGACAGTGAACTGCACTCGCATCCGTTCGCGACCGAGCGCCCGGGCGATCTCGAGCCGCAGGACATCGTGTTCGTCACGGTCAAGGCCCCTACGCTTCCGTCCATCGCCGCAGACATCGCGTCGCTGCTGCACGACGACAGCCTCGTCGTGTTCGTCTCCAACGGAATTCCCTGGTGGTACTTCCACTCCCACGGTGGACCTCTGGACGGCACCGACCTACGACGACTGGATCCCGATGGCTCCCTGTTCTCGCTCATCGGTCCCGATCGCACAGTGGGTGCCGTGGCGTACACGGCGGGAACCGTCGTTGCACCAGGCGAAATCGCTGCGGTCAATCCACGCAACAGGCTGATACTCGGCAGGCCCGATGGTCGAGTCGACAGTCGCGTGAATGCCATTGCGTCGCTCTTCGACTCGAGCGGGCTCGAAGCGACCACTACATCGACGATCCGCGACGCCGTCTGGGCCAAACTGTCGATGAATCTGGTCGGTGGCGCGCTAGGCGTACTGAGTAGCTCCGTGATGAAGGATGTCCTCGACAAACCCTCTATCGCCGCGACCGCGTTGACGATGGCGACGGAAAACAGCGCCATCGCCCGAGCGCTGGGATGCGAACCGGCCGATGCGGAGGAAGTTCTACGTAAGCAATCGGCGTCGACTCATCTTCAGAGCGTTGTCCAGGATCTGCAGGCCGGCCGACCCATGGAGATCGACGCCCTGTTTCGAGTCCCTCTCGAGCTGGCCGCACTGGCTCACGTACCGACACCGACGTTGTCTTTCGTGATCGAACTGGTCACTCAACGAGCTCGTGCTTCTGGCCTCTACCGCGACCCGGCTTGAACCGTTGGACGTCACCTACCACTGTCAATTACGGAGATCGCACCCATGCGCGCAACATCCGACACGATCGTTCTGCTCACCGAGTACTACACGGCCATGCAGAAAAACGATCCTCGACAATTCGCAAAGTACTACGCAGAGAACATGACTCTGACGTTCGGGAACAGCCCAGAGATTGTCGGGCGGGAGAACGTCGTCTTGGCCTTCAGCGCCGCGCTGGACAGGGTCGAATCACTCGCACACGATCTCGTCAACGCTTGGGAAGAGGACGGCGGTGTCGTCTTCTTCGAGTCTCTCGGTCGTTGGACCCTGCGCGGCGGCGAGGTCGTCGAGATCAAGGCCGCCTCGAGGATCACCATTGTCGACGGGAAGTTCGTGGACCAGAGAATCTATGTGGACAATGCACCTGTAGACGAAGCACTGCTGCGCGAGTCGGCGACATTCGACAACGCAAGGAAGGGTCACTGATGACCGGAGAGCACCGCGAGTTTCAGTCTCGCCTGATCGTCACAGGCCTTGACGACGAAGGCCTGTCAACTATCACGAGTGATGGTCCTACGACCGACCGACTGGTAGCCGACGGCTACACCCGGAACCACCTATGGCAGGGAACCGAGGTTCCGACTCCGGTCACGGCTCCGAACGGCCCTCCAAGTGCCGCCGTGATTCCGCCCCCGCCGGCCGGATACAACTACGTCATCACCGCTTTCGCCCCAGACAACGAGTGGGACTACGAAGGCGGCTACGCGCGAATCCTGGCGGAATCGGGCGCAGGAGATGCGATCGACTCGACAGATCCCCCGGGTATGCACACGACGGACACCATCGACATCGTCACCGTCATCTCGGGTGAGGCATGTGTCTTACTCGACACCGGCGAGACGATCATGCGGCCGGGCGACACCATCATTCAGCGTGGAACCAAGCACGCGTGGCGAAACCGGACCAACGAATTCTGCGTGGTCTCCGCCGTGCACATCAGCGCGACTCGCTGACTCCCGCCGACCGAAGATTCCGGTTCCCTCGCCGCATCGGCCGCTGAACCGGAATCTGTTGTCCGTCAACATTACCGAAGCAGTCGCATCCTGGGCCGATGTCCTACACCCTGGATCCTGCTCCTTCAAGAATCGCACGGCGACAGCGCGCGACAGTTCTTACCAAACTGTTGACTATTTCCCATATGGCAGGATATCTTCAATTATGTGAGTGCCGTCACTTCGGGCAGCAACTGCACGATGCGGCACTCCATCGATGCGTAGACCACCAGGCAGCGCGGACACTACCGCCCGCCCCGTGGCCCACGCCGCGCCTTCCACACCATAGAACCTGCCGCTGCCGTGCCAACCACGGATGCACCCACACTGTTGCCGAAGACCGACCGCAAGACCGGACATCGACCGAGACATGCGAACTTCCGCGGCACAGCCCGTTCATCAAGAAGGAGAATTTCTGTGTCCGACAAGTTGGACTCCACGCGGGTCTCGACCGACCAAGGTAGTCGCGAAGACCCCAGAACGTTTCTGTTCCGTCTGACGCTGATCGCCAGTATCGGCGGGTTGCTCTTCGGGCTCGACACCGGCGTGATCGCGGGTGCACTCGTGTATCTGCGCGACGACTTCAATCTCACCGCCGTCAGCGAAGGGTTGGTGGTCACCTCGCTACTGTTCCCCGGCGCGACAGCAGGTGCACTCCTGGGTGGCCCGATCGCGGATCGCTTGGGACGCAGAAAGTCATTGGTCATCGCTGGCTTCATATTCATTGTCAGCACCATCGTCTGTGCTCTCGCTCCGACAGTCGCAATTCTGGTCGCAGGACGAATTGCCTTGGGTTACGCGGTCGGAGTCGCATCCGTCGTCGTGCCGCTTTATCTCGCCGAGATGGCACCGGCGTCGCAGCGGGGCCGCATCGTCACGATGAATCAGTTGATGATCACCGTCGGACTGTTCCTTGCCTTCGTACTCAACGCGCTGCTGGCAAACCTTGTCGACAGCTCGGTGGTGTGGCGCTACATGATCGGCATCGCTGCGATCCCTGCCGTCGCCCTGTTCTTCGGCATGCTCGCGTTACCCGACACCCCGCGTTGGTACGCGAGCAAGCAGAGGTGGGACGAAGCGAAAAACGTGCTCCGACGTGCCCATGTGGCGGAACGGGTCGAAGCCGAGTACGAGCAGATTTCTTCGATCGTCGAAGACGATCAGATCAAGGGAAAAGTATCCGTCCTCGCCGTGCTTCGCAACGAACCGTGGATGAAGCGCTTGATCATGGTCGGCATCATTCTGGCGGTTGCTCAGCAGACCACAGGAATCAATGTGGTCATGTATTACGCACCGACAGTCCTGGAAACGTCCGGCCTGACCAGATCCGCCGCTCTGCTCGCATCCGTCACGGTAGGTATTGCGATGATCATCTTCACGATCATCGGAATGTGGATCCTCGGCCTCATGGGACGACGCAAGATGATGATGTTCGGCTTCATCGGTGTCGCTGTGTCACACTTCGGGCTCCTGGTCACGTACATGATGCCCGAGTCCACCGTCCGTTCGTACCTGATCCTGCTGTTCATGCTCTCGGTCACGGGCTTCATGGTGACCTTCCTCGGAACGACGGGCTTCCTGGTGCTGTCGGAACTATTCCCCCTGCCTATCCGTGGGTTTGCTATGGGTGCCTCGCTCGGTGGGCTCTGGATTGCGAACTCACTCATTTCGTTCCTTTTCCCGATCCTCGCGGAGCGGTTCGGGTCCGTGGTGGTGTTCGGCGGATTCATGGTGTTGAACGTTCTTGCCGCACTGTTCGCGTTTCGGTTCATCCCCGAGACCAAAGGCCGAACCCTCGAAGAAGTGGAAATCGAGATGCGAGCTCGCGGCACCGCGTCGGCAGCCGGTTCGTAACCGGACGCAGAGCAGACCTCTCTCACTCACCTAGCAGAATGCGATTACCCGAAAATGACTGAACGCAGATTCGCCGGAAAAGCTGTATTCGTGACCGGAGCTGGCAGCGGAATCGGCCGCGCAACCGCCTTGGCCTTCGCGAGCGAAGGTGCGGACGTGGTTCTGGCTGACATAGATGCCGTCGGAAACGACGAAAGCGCCAGGCTCGCAGCCGAACACGGCGGTCGAGCGGTAGCGATACGCTGCGACGTTTCGTCCTCCAGCGACATTCGTAACGCAATCGAGCGGACCGTCGAGGAATTCGGTCGGCTCGACATCGCGTTCAACAATGCCGGCATCGAACAGCCGGCCGCACCACTGGTCGACATCGAGGAAGACGAGTGGACACGGCTGATCGACATCGATCTGCGAAGCGCTTTCCTCTGCATGAAGTACCAGATTCCCGCGATGCTCAAAAACGGTGGCGGATCCATCGTCAACACGTCGTCGGGAGCAGGTGTCATCGGGATTCGAGGGCAGGCGGCATACGTCGCTGCGAAGCACGGATTGATCGGACTGACCAAGTCTGCCGCGCTCGACTACGCCGACCAGGGCATTCGAGTCAATGCGGTCTGTCCCGGAATCATCGAGACGCCCATGATGGACAGGTTTTCGGGCGGCACTCCGGAAGGCAGGGCTCGTGTGATCGGCCAGGAACCCGTCGGACGCATGGGAACCGCCGCCGAGATCGCGTCTGCGGTTCTGTGGCTCTCGTCAGACCTCGGAAGTTTCGCGACAGGTCATGCAATGGTGATCGACGGAGGTCAGACCGTCGGTCTCTGACCGACCTTCCGGTACCGGCAAATCGCCGTCAGACAGTGTGAGAGCAACTCGTCTGGCGGCGATTTGCCTTGTCTGCTTGGGAGATTCGATCACAAGGAACTCGAGACCGGTCCCGCAACGTCGGCAGCGTCGGCGCGACGTTGGATGTCGGCCACTCCGTCCGAAATCTTCGACGCTGCGAGCTTCACGGCCGTCACTGCCCGCTGCACGTCGACATCGCGCCGCTCGTTCACATCCCACGCCACCCCAACACTTCCCAGTGCCGTCTTCTGTCCGGTGAGAACAGGTGCCGCGACTCCGCAGACGCCAGGGTTGAACTCCCCCACCGTGACGACGAAACCGTCTTTCTTGAATGCTCCCAAAGTCGTACGGAAAGCGCTCCACGAATCTCCCAGACCCGCCTGCTGGATCTGCTCACGTTGACGCGGGTACAACGCCTTCAGCCGGTGATGTGGAAGGTACGCCAGGATTATTTTGGACACCGCTCCATGAAACAACGGACGCCGTTCACCGCGAGAAAAACGGTTGGCCGGACTGAGCGGAGCGCGGTACTCACCGACACAGAGGACCGAGTCGCCGAATGGTCGACACAACAACGCGGAGTGACCGATGTTGTCGACAAGATCCTCCAGCACACCGCGGCTGGCCAGTAGAAGTGGATCGGTCTCGCGAATCTGACGATCCATCTCGATGATGCGGGGACCGAGAGTGTATTGCCCGTTACGCACCGCGGCGATCAACCCGGCATCGTTCAACGTCTTGATGTACCGATACCCCGTCGATCGAGACGTATCGAGGTATTCGAGGATCGCGGCAGTGGACCACATCGGCTGGGCTTCGCTGAACAGTTCCAGAATGTGGAGCATCTTCTCCAGGCTGCCGGCCGCGTCCGGGCTTTCCACCACCTCATCGAGGCCATTCGATGCATGAGACCGTGCCATCGTTCGAGTCCGACCCATTTCTTCCGTCGTTCGCCGCGTACCACTCATCCTAATGCTCCGGCCCACCATGATGCGTCACGCCGCACTCACGCCCGACCGACCGGATATTAGCCAGTGATGCTGGCTACTTATCCGCCATCTTACCCCCGGAAACACGTTTATGGGCGTATATTGATAAGCAATGCTGGCTATCAATAAGGAGGGTCACGTGGACGATCGGGTCGATGGACTCCGAGAAGACATCGTGCTGTTCAACCGCGCTATTCGAGCGAACGTTGCTGGCCACCTACTGACGCCCACCCAGCTTCAGACCCTTGGGAATCTCGACCGCATCGGCGCAATGAGCGCCCGTGAACTGGCAAATGTGGAGCGGGTGACACCGCAGACCGTGGCTCGGACGGTAACACTCCTGGAAGAGCGCGGACTGGTTACACGCATCCAAGACCCCGATGACGGTCGCGCGCAGATTATTTCGATCACGCAGGAGGGAAAGGCCAAGCTCGGAGCCGACCGCCGCAAGCGCGACGAGTGGCTGGCGAACGCACTGGACACGCATTGCAGTGCGGTGGAACGTGACGTGCTCTTCGCTGCCGGTGCCCTGCTGCGTCGCCTGTCGAGCGCACCCGTCGTCGGCGACAGCGTCGACGATCGAGCGGTGCGCGAATGACGCGGAGTACCGACACGGAGCCGACGCGAACATCAATTCCATTCAGCGTCCGAGGAGCCGCTGCCACCGGAACCGTGCTTCAACCGCTCAACTCGTCCATGATCGCTGTGGCCATTGTCGGAATCGCAGCTCAGTTCGGCCCGAGCGCCAACGTCTCGTGGGTCATCTCGGCCATGTACATCACAACCGCCGTCTGCGCGCCCATGGCGGGTCGCTTGGGATCGATGCTCGGCGCGCGTCGAGTGTTTCTGGCAGGTCTGGCTTTCGTGGCACTGGGTTCCGTCTGCGGGGCCTTCGCACCGAACATCGGGACGTTGATCGCGTCGTACGTTGTTCTCGGAATCGGGATCTCGGCGCATATGCCCAACGCCATGACCATGGTGCGCGCATACGGAGAACTCCACGGGCAGCAAACTCGCACTGCGCTCACCACCATCGTGATGTGCGGCCAGTCCGTTGCTGCGCTCGGACCTACCGTCGGCGGTCTTCTGGTCGGAACGTTCGGCTGGCAGTCGATCCTGTGGGTGAACCTTCCCGTCGTGGCCATCAGCGCAATCGCAGTGTTGTCGGTCGACGTTGGAAACGAAGGTCGGTCCACGGTGTCCGTGCGAGAAGCTCTCGGAGCCATGGACGGAATCGGTATCGCGTTCTTCGTCACCGCAGTGGCATCCTTGATGGTCTTTCTGGTGTCGATCGGAGACACCGTCCGATGGTGGATACTCCCCGTCTCTTCGGTCGCGTTCGTGCTGTTCGTGGTGTGGGAACGTCGCACGGACCAACCGTTCTTCGACGTTCGCGCTCTCGTCCAGAACCGTGCGCTGGCTGCGACTCTGTGCGGTGCACTCATCACCTACACGTGCTTCTACTGCGTGTTCTTCGGCATTCCACAGTGGCTGCAGGCTTCTCGGGGAATGACACCCATCGAGACCGGTCTGACCATGCTGCCGGTCGCCGGCGTCACCGTCCTGTCGACGGTCATCGGAGCCCGCGTGTACGGCCGGTTCGGCGCGCGACGCACCCTTCTCGCCGGCACGGTCATGATGCTCGTCGGCGGCACCCTGATTGCCACCGTCGAGTCCAGCACCGCCCCGATCTACGTTCTGCTTCTGGTCGCTGCCGTACTCGGAATCCCCAACGGCTTCCACAACATCGGCAATCAAAGCCTCATCAATGCGACGACCTCGGTCGACGATGTCGGCACCGCTATCGGGATGTACCGGACGATCGCCTTCGTCGGAGCAAATCTTGCGGTGGTCGTCTTGCAGATCACCGCAGGTCCGGTCGTCGACGACGACGGCCTGCACCGGACGGGCATGTTCATCATGGTGTGCGCCGCAGTCGTTCTCGCGGGGTTGCTCGCTTACCGTCGAGCGGCGACGTCGCGAGGTTGAGACAAGAAAGTGGGCCCCTTCCGTTGATTGCCCAGTAAGGCAACACAATCGAAGAAGGGCCCACTTTTCGGGGTCAGCGAGTCGTCACAGCTCCATGTACACGCATTTGGTGTAGAGGTAGTTGTCCATGTGGGCAGCGTTGCCCTTGGCTCCGTATCCGCTCAACTTGGTGCCTCCGAAGCCGACCATGGGATCGATGTATCCATAGCAGTTCACCCACATCGTGCCCGTGTGCACTCCACGGACCACCCTCATGGCGGTCGACAGACCTTGCGACCACACTGCACCGCCGAGTCCGTAGTCGCTGTCGTTGGCAATGTGAATAGCCTCGTCCACGTCGTCGAAGGGAAGAATCGAGAGCACCGGTCCGAAGATCTCCTCGCGGGCGATACGCATATCGTTCGACACACCGCCGAACACGGTCGGTGCCATGAAATAGCCGCTGCCGAGATCGCCGCCCAACCGCTCGCCGCCACGGAGCAGTTCGGCTCCTTCCTCACGGCCGATGTCGGTGTAGGCCATGACCTTGTCCAACTGGGGCTGCGAGATGATCGGACCCAGGGTGGCCGCGTCGTCGAGGCTGTGTCCGACCCGGATCTCGTCCATGTACTTCAGGAGTCGCTCGGTGAATTGATCGACGATGGACCGCTGAACCAACACACGCGTTCCGGCGAAGCAGATCTGACCGGAGTTGGCAAACACACCCATGGCTGCTCCTGGTACCGCCTTGTCCAAATCTGCATCGGCGCAAACGATGTCGGCGGATTTGCCACCGAGCTCGAGCTGTAAGCCCTTGATGTTGACAGTCGAGGCCTTGATGATGCTGCGGCCGGTCTGCGTCGATCCGGTGAAAGCAATCCGGTCGACGTCCGGATGACTGGCCAGCGCGTTGCCCGCATCTTTGCCCAAGCCAGTGACCACGTTGACGACGCCGGCGGGAACGCCGGCCTCGTGCAGTATCTCTGCCGTTCTCAGAACGGACAGCGACGCGTCCTCGGAGGGCTTGAGTACGGTGGTACAGCCACTGGCCAAGACCGCACCGATGATCCAGAACTGGCCGCCCAACGGGCCGTTCCACGGGATGATCCCCCCGATGACACCCACCGGAGCTTTCAACGTCATCGTGGCGATGTCGCCAGGGATGCCATTCATCAATGTCTCACCCGAGATGTTCGCCGCTTGCGTCGAGAAGAACGACAACATCTTCATCAAGGCCGCCTTGGAGTTGCGCAACCTCGTGACCGGGGCACCCATGTCCAGTGCTTCGATCTGGATCAGTTCGTCGAAACGGTCGTCCATGATGTGCGCGATACGTGTCAATAGAGCTTGACGTTCGTAGGGAGACCAGGTGCTCCACTGACCGTGGAAGGCGCGGCGGGCCGCGACCACCGCCCGGTCGATGTCGGACTCGCCGCCTGCACCGATCCGGGCGAGAACCTCACCCGTAGACGGATTGACGGTCGTCAGAGTCTCACCGGAATCAACCGGAACACCGCGCCCGTCGACGAAGGGGTGGTGCACCTCCCTCGCCAGGAAACTCTGCGCACTGTCCAAAAGTACCAAATTCTGCAGATCCGTACTCACTTGCATCCTCTCGAAAATTATCGACGACACCGCATCGGTCGGTGGAGCGTCAACCGACTTGACGGTTCTTGAATTCGGACGCGGGCTGTGCGTCCACGAGCCGAAAATGATTCGCGTACAAGGATTTCACATCTGGTGTGCCGCTCGGCCCAAACTACGCGGACGCTCGGGTGGAACTTCGTTGGAACCGGTCGGCTCGACAAGGGTCATATCGAGCCGACCGGGGTCTGATGCACCGGGTCACAATGGGGTGAGTGCGGTCCGTAGCGCGCTCACGATGGCATCGGTGACGGCCTTGGTGTCTGCTGTGCCGCCGATGTCGCGAGTGAGAACTCCCCCAGCGGTGGTGGCTTCGATGGCGGCTTCGACCTGTCTGGCCTCGGCGTGACGTCCGAAGTGATCGAGCATGAGGGCTGCACTGGCAATCGCGCCGATAGGGTTGCTGATGCCTTTGCCTGCAATGTCGGGTGCCGATCCGTGGACGGGTTCGAACATGCTGGGGTAGCGGCGCTCGGGGTTGAGGTTGGCGCTCGCTGCGATGCCGAGGCTGCCGGCGAGTGCGGATCCAAGGTCGGAGAGAATGTCGGCGTTGAGGTTCGACGCGACGACGACGGACAGTTCCTCAGGGTGGAGGATGAACTTCGCGCTCATCGCGTCGACCAGAACGCTCTCCGTGGCAACATCGGGATAGTCCACTGCAACTCGACGGAAGACCTCGTCCCACAGCACCATGCCGTACTGCTGGGCGTTGGACTTGGTGACAGACGAGACTTTTGCGACAGTGCGAGTCCGCGCCAGATCGAATGCGAAACGTATGATCCGCTCGCAGCCCTTGTCGGTGAACAGTGACGTCTGCAGTGCCACCTCGTTACCAGGACCGCGCCCGCCAAGGTTGCGTCCACCGAGGCCCGCGTATTCGCCCTCACTGTTCTCCCTGACAACGACCCAGTCGAGTTCTGTGTCGTCAGCCTTGCGTAACGGGGATTGCACTCCGGGCAGAAACTTCACCGGTCGCACATTCGCCCACTGATCGAAGTTCTGTGTGATGTTCAGGCGCAGACCCCACAAACTGATGTGGTCCGGGACGTTCCCCCACCCCACGGCACCGAAATAAATGGCGTCGTAGGTTCTCAATATCTCGAGCCCGTCGTCGGCCATCATTTTGCCTGTCCTCGCGTAATATTCGCTACCCCAGGGAAACTCGTCCCAGTCGAAGGCGAACGCACCGCCGGATTGCCCAGCCACGGCGTCCAGCACGGTTCTGCCCGCGTCCACCACTTCTGAGCCGACACCGTCGGCGGGGATCGACGCGATCCGATACGTGGTCGACTGCGAGCCCACTACTACCTCCGATGTCAGACAGATCACGCTTAATCCCACTAATTAAGACGGCGCAAGCTACCCCCCGTCCAATACCAAGTTTCGATGCCGCTCATAGGCTCGACCAATGGGAAGGGTTCGACCGCAGCTAGACTGCATCGAACTCACGACCCGCACAACAAGGAGGCAGGTTCGAGTGGATGCACGAAAGCTGAAGTATTTCCTGGCCATCGTCGATGAAGGAAGCATCAATCGCGCGTCCGAAGTGTTGCTCATCGCCCAACCCACTCTCTCTCAGGCCATCGCCGGACTGGAGCGCGAACTGGGAGTGCCGTTGTTCCATCGCATCGGTCGGCGACTCGTACTGAGCGACGCCGGCGAAACCTTGGTAGGGCCGGCTCGAGTGGTGTTGCGCGATCTGGACGACGCGGAAGCAGCTGTGCATGGCTTGAAAGGACTTCGGGGCGGACGCCTCGACCTGATCACGATGCCATCACCCGGAATTGAGCCCCTCACCACTATCCTCACCGCGTTCGGTCGTATGTTTCCGGCCGTAACCGTGAATGCCCAAGCCGCATTCACCCCTGAAGAGGTCCTCCGAGCGGTTCGCACCGGCGTCAGCGAGATCGGTATTCTCGGCTCACCCAAGGCCGTTCAGGCACCGGACCTGCGGGTGGTGACGTTCAAGAGCCAGCCTCTTTTACTGCTGTCGAGCCCCGACGCGGATCTACCCGACCGGCCTGAGATCCAGCGGTCGGAGCTGGCCGGGCTGAGGTTGATCGCTTCTCAGCAGGGGTCATTGATGCGATCGCTGGTGGACGACATTCTCGCCAGCGGGATCCCTGCCACAATCGCCGCTGAGGTCGCGCATCGCACGTCCATCCTCCCCATGGTGCTCAGCGGCTTCGGCCACGCAGTCACTCCCTCTGCCTGGGCGGCGTCGGCGGAGCAGGCAGGTGCCAAAGTTCGCCGCATCGTCCCGGAGTCGTACCTGCACATCGCCGCCGTGTGCCGACTGACACACATGACTCCCCCGGCACGAGTGCTGATGGACGAAGCCCAGAAGTATGCCGGAGAAGTGCCGAACTGAGCATCACCGAGATTCTTTGCAAATCCGAGCATCGGCGTAATCGATAACCGCGTTTGGTAAAACGTATTGGACATTTGAGGCTGCGTAACCCCTTAATAGATCGACTCGAACTGTGACCCAAGCGACAACGCGTGTCCAGAAGCGGACGATGTCATTCGAGGTAATCGCGATAGGGGTTTTATATGCCGACCGAAACCGACGATCTGGTACATCACCTGGCCTACGCAGCGGCCAATACGACGTTCGAGACACTGTCGCCGGAGGCGATCGACGCCGCCAAGAAAAGCGTCTTGGACACTCTCGGGGTAGTCCTCGCCGCCAGTGGCGTCGAACCCGCAGTACGCGCAGCTATCGACCTGGTCCAAGAGGGTGGTGGTACCCCCGAGGCGTCCCTCGTGGCTTTCGGAGGCAAAGTCCCGGCCATCGCGGCAGCGTTCGCCAACGGTGCCTTGGCCCACTGCCTCGACTACGACGATCAGACCCCTTGGGGTCAACATGCTTCCAGTTCCATCGTTCCCGCCGTTTTCGCAGTCGCGGAGCGCAAGGGCGGAGTGACCGGCCAGGACCTCATCGCGGCGGTCGCGGCGGGTCAGGACCTGTTCGCCCGACTTCGGTGCAACGTCGGTTGGCGTAAGGACTGGAACCTGTCGACGGTGGTAGGGGTGTTCGCCGCCACCGCAGCAGCGGGCCGTGTAATCGGCCTTACCGCCAGTCAGATCGCCCATGCACTGGGCATCGCAAGCATGCAATCGAGTGGTGTCATGGAAGTTGTGGCTGGAACCGGAAGCGACCTGCGTGGTATGTACGCGGGCTTTTCTGCCAGAGGCGCGGTAACGGCCGTTCTTTTGGCGGAGAAAGGCACCACGGGCGTCGACACCCTATTCGAGGGCGAACACGGTTTCCTGAAAACATACTTCAGAGGCGTATACAACCGCGAAAAGATCCTCGAGGGTCTGGGAACCGATTACCTCGGCAGCGGAACTCTCTACAAGAAGTGGCCGGCTGTCGGTACCGCCCACAGTCACATTCACGCGACCATCGAACTACTGAAAGAAAATCGCCTGATTGCCGATGACCTCAGCGAGATTCGCGTATTCGTCGGCGACTACCACGATCTCATGTGCCGTCCACTCGAAGCACGCCGAACTCCGACGACGCTGGTCGACGCAAAGTTCAGCCTCCCGTTTCTCGTCGCGGTCGGCGCTGTTCACGGAACCATCAAGATCTCGCATTTCACCAGCAAGTCGTTGAAGGACACATCCGTCCTGGCCGTTGCCCAGAGAATAGTCCCGATAAGCGATGCGTCCCTGGACTGGACTCTCGAGTTACCTCCGGGACGAGTCGAGATCGTCACCCGGGACGGTCGGCGATACGAGAAGATCGGTACCGGGGTACCAGGAAACGACGATGCGCCGCTCTCCTGGGTCGATTTGGTCGACAAATTCATCGATTGTGCGGCGGTCGCCGTTACCAGGTATTCGGACGACAGTCTGGACGAGGTCGTGGACTTGATCAAGAACTTGGAATCAGTCGAGGACGTCACGGTGGTACTGGAAACCCTCAGTCCTGCTGCAAGCAATAGTTGTTCACTGAAGTACGAAACATCTTCGCAGTCGACTTCGACGAGAACCGAGGCACGATTGTGATCGCCATCTGGGCGCTCGTGGCATTCATCGGCACGATCGTGGTGTGGAATGCGCTACTCAAACGCAACATCGGCGAGGCAATGCTCGTCGGCTTCGTCGTAGTCGGCGCATTCGCCGGCCGAGATGCGCCGAGATATATGGCGAACGGCTTCGTCCAGGCGATTCAGGCCGAAATTACTTTTGCTGCTCTGGCGTTCATCTTCATGAGTTTCATTCTGGCGAAGACACCGGTGCTCGATCGGCTCATCGATATTCTCAACTCATTCCTCGGGCGAATGAAGGGAGGACCGATCTATACCACGACGCTGGCCGGAGCGATTTTCGGTGCGGTCGCCCACGTCGGCGCATCCATGGCCGCAGTCGTGGGGTCGGTGACGGTTCCATGGATGAAACGTTCCGGCGTCAGCGGAGAGTTATCTGCCACCGTCGTAGCCGGTTCAGCAGGTATGGGTTTGACGTTTCCATTCAGTGCCACGATGTTCATCTTGGTCGGATCGTCCACTGTCAGTGGCATGATGGATGCGGACGAAATCATCGTCCCCCTCGCCATCGCCGGCGTGTGGTGTCTCGTCTACCGACTTGTGCTCAATTTCTATCTGATTCGCAAGAACGGCCTGCAGCCGATCGCTGTCGAGGACCGAATCCCTGCCCGACGCAGTCTTCGTGCTGGGTGGACCTCGGGCCTTCTACTCATTCCGCTTCTCGTCCCCTTGTTCCTCACCCAGGGGCCGATCGCGAACGCACTCGGTCGATACACCGACTTGGTGATGTCGAGAGCGATCAGCATCATCACCTGGATCCCCGTGCTGATGATTCTGCTCGTTCTCTTCCTTGGACGTCGACACCTGCCCAGGGACGGCAAAGGCTGGTGGAAAATACTCGGCGAATCGGCACCTCAGTTCGGAATCATCGGCACGACGCTCGTCGCGGCGTTCTCCGCGTCCGCCGTTCTCGGCCAGCTGAGGCTGCCCGAGCAGCTGACCTCGATGCTCGAGTCATTGGCCGCTCCGACGTGGCTGATGGCAATCCTTGTCGGGATCATCATCGTCGTCATCGCGATCCCCCTGACGGCATCGGCCACCGTTGCAACCGTCGGACCGGTGGCTGTCGCAGCATTGGCCGGTGCCGGCGTCCCTGTACCGATTGCGGCCGCCGCGGTGCTGGTCTTCGCGTCAACCGAGGGAGCGTCACCACCGTCCGGCGCGCCGATCTACATCGCCGCAGGAATAGCAAGAATCGATCCGTCGAAAATCTTTGTGCCGCTGCTCAAGTACTACTGCATTCCAATTCTCGCCATCGGTGTGCTGATCGCG
This sequence comes from Rhodococcus sp. 15-2388-1-1a, assembly GCF_002259145.1. Lineage (NCBI taxonomy): Bacteria > Bacillati > Actinomycetota > Actinomycetes > Mycobacteriales > Nocardiaceae > Rhodococcus > Rhodococcus sp. 15-2388-1-1a. The sequence goes on from NZ_NPFP01000054.1 coordinate 61,216, forward strand.
CTCGGCATTCTCCCCGTCTGAATGGATAGGACATCTTTCATGTTCCGCACGGCCGTGTCGACACTTTTCCGCCTCAGCACCGTTGTCTTTTTGGTCGGAGGGCTGGTCATCGTCCTCTGCCAGGCGGCCGGACTGATCCTCGGCAGCGGGGAATTCGTTACCCAGACTTTCGCCTTGATGAGCCCTTACGTATTCGGCAGCGCGGGGGTAGCGGGGCTGCTTGCGTTCGTGATGTCATATCTCGAAGATCCCGAGGAAGACGCCGTGATCGACCCCAGCGTTCGTCACGCGGCACCGGATGGTGCATAGACCACACGGCAACGAATGTGGCCTGCCGACAAGAGGCGGCACCCACCGGTTAGGTCGCAATTGTCCTCTTAGACAACCGCATTCATCGACACGCGCGCGTCGACGCTGACCATCTCGTGCTGTCGATGTATAGGTCCGTCCAACTGGCGCAACCGCTGTCCCGAAGCGCCACTTCGGTCAGCTATTAGTTGGGCCAGAATCGAGATTGCCGTTTCCTCAGGGGACCGCGCATCGAGGTCGAGTCCGAGGGGTGAGTTCACACGCGCAAGCACATGCTCGGAAAGCCCTGTAGCCCGTAATCGTCCTAGTCGCTCGAAATGCGTCCGCCGTGAACCGAGCGCACCCACGAAGGCGAGCTCGTCCAGCTCCAATGCCGCCACCAACATCGGGACATCGAACTTGCTGTCGTGTGTCATTACGCATACGACCGTGCGAGCGTCGAGTCTGCCGGCAGCGTGTTCGGCTTTCAAATATCGGTGCGGCCAGTCGACCACTACCTCGTGCACGTTCGGGAAACGTTCGGTGGTCGCGAAGACAGGCCTGGCGTCGACGACGGTCACCCGGTACCCGAGCAGCGTGGCAGATGCACCCAATGCTCGGACGAAATCGTTCGCGCCGGCCAAGACCATCCGCGGCGGAGGGAGGAAAGTATGGACGAACGCGCGGGCACCGTCACCCGATACTTCGACGATGCCGGTCGATCCCGACTCGTGCAGGGTGAGCGCACCGGTATGGAGTGCGCACGCCGACCGGTTGCCTCCTGGCACCTCCGGGTCGCCCGTCACGAAACGCCGCGGCTCATCGTCGAGCACCGTGACCAGAGCGAACCGGCGATCCTGGTCACGAGCCGCAATCAACCGATCGATCAATTGTTTGTGCGAGGGGTCGATTCGCTCGATGAACACTTCGATCTCGCCACCGCACGGGAGTCCGACCTCGATTGCGTCGGGATCGGAATAGCCGAACAGCTCGCACGCGGATGTCCCGGTTCTGATGACCTCGAGCGCTGTATGAATCACAACTGATTCGACGCAGCCTGCCGACAACGAACCCAACGGTTCCCCGTCTGCGGTCACGACCATGCTGGCTCCGACTGCGCGCGGTCCCGCCCCGGACGTGGCCACCACCCGTGCCAACGCGACGGGAGAGGTTTCCAGGAGACTACTGATGTCGTCGAGCAATTCGTACATTCAAGGGCCCTTCCCGGATCGCGGCGCGATTGGGCTCTCGGCATTCGAGACCGCGTGCGACGTAAAATGGCGAACTCGCTGATGCCGCTGTGTCGAGCACGAACGACCAGGCGATGGTTCGACGGTACGCCTCGATGACGGCCCCTGCCATGAGACTTACCCGGATAGGGGTTCCCTGTCAGTACGTGCCCAACCAGTGCCTGTCCGATTCTGCGAGACGCTGGTAATCATGGTGCTCACATTCGTGTTCTCACATTCGAAGAGTGCCAAGGAGACTGCAGTGGCCCCACAGCACGACGTCGATTCGCCCGCAACAACCCATGTTCGACGCACCATAACGCGCCGCACCTTCGTCGGCACCTCGGTTGCCGCCGGTGGAGCGATCGCGGCCGCTTCCTTGTTGAACGGCTGCTCCAGCGACCCCGCCGCCCCGGTCACCCCATCCGAAACGTCGCCGGTGCGATTGACGGTGAACGGTGCCGAACGCGAACTCGCCGTTGACAATCGCACGTCTCTGCTCGACATGTTGCGGGAACACACGGAGCTGACCGGAACGAAGAAGGGCTGCGACCAGGGCGCGTGTGGTGCCTGCACCGTCCTGTCGGACGGTCAGCGGGTGTTGTCCTGCCTGACGCTTGCCGTTCAAGCGAACGGATCCGACATCACAACCATCGAAGGTCTCGAGACCGATGGCCAATTGCATCCGCTACAGCAAGCATTCATCGACGAAGACGGCTTCCAGTGCGGATTCTGCACCTCCGGCCAGATTCTCTCGGGAATCGGCTGTATCCGTGAAGGTCACGCCGGCTCTCCCGAAGAGATTCGAGAATCCATGAGCGGCAACATCTGTCGATGTGGTGCATACACCAACATCGTCACCGCCATCTCCCGCGTGGCCGAACAGGGAGGTGCGTGAACCATGTTTCCTTTTCAATATGACACGGCTGCCGATGAGGCAGCAGCGCTGGACGCAGCCGACGGCGGTGCCCGTTATCTTGCCGGAGGGACCACCCTCGTCGACCTGATGCGTCAGACCGTCGAACGGCCCACCCGAGTCGTCGATATCAACGCGCTGCCCTACCGCGACATAGAACTCGACTCGAACCGCCTGCGCATCGGTGCCCTCGCTCGCATGTCCGAGGTTTCGGCCGATGAACAAGTCCAGGAGCAGTTTCCGATGCTCACCCAGGCACTAGATCTCAGCGCCTCGGCGCAGCTACGCAATATGGCTTCCATCGGCGGAAATCTGCTGCAGCGGCCACGTTGCCTGTACTTTCGCGACGTCAATGCCAACTGCAATCGTCGCGAGCCTGGATCCGGTTGCGCAGCAATCGATGGCCGCAACCGCACATTGGCGATCTTAGGAACCAGCACGGAGTGCGTGGCAACACACCCATCCGATCTTGCCGTCGCGCTGACCGCACTGGACGCCACGATAGTCACCCGAGACCGAGACGGAGAGCGGACAATCCCGATCGCAGACTTCTTCAGGTTGCCCGCAGACACACCTGACCGCGAGAACAACCTCGCACCCGGAGCACTCATCACCGCCGTCGAGATCCCGGTCCGCCCTGACACAAGAAGATCCGGGTACCTCAAGGTCCGTGACCGCTCGTCCTACGAGTTCGCGCTGTGTTCGGCTGCCGTCGCGCTCGACATCAGCGGCGGTACCGTCCGGTCGGCGAGGGTCGCTGCCGGCGGAGTCGGCACGGTCCCGTGGCGCCTGACCGGCGTCGAGGAACGACTCGTCGGCCAGAGGCCGAGCCCCGAGTTGTGGACCACCGCAGCAGACGCTGCGGCGGAAGGCGCGCAACCCCTGTCCGAGAACGGATTCAAGGTGATATTGCTCCAACGCACCGTCCGACGTCAGCTCTCCAGAATGGCGGCCCTGTCGTGACCACCCCACTGAGCGGCGTACTGACCGGTCAACCCCTCACCCGCGTCGACGGACGCCTCAAGGTCACCGGAGCTGCGCTTTACGCTGCCGACAACCCAGTACCGGACCACCTGCACGCAGTCCTTGTGTGCAGCAGGGTTTCTCGGGCAACCGTCGCATCGATCGATACCGACGCCGCCAGAGATCATCCCGACGTGGTCAATGTGATCACACACTTCCCTGGTATCGAACTCCCCTACGACATCTCGCGGGTCAACTTCTTCGGCCAACCGCTTGCGGTTGTCGTCGCGAATACTTTCGAGGCCGCGACGCACGGTGCGGCTCTGGTGTCCATTCGGTACAACGAGGAACCGCAGAGCACCAATCTCGACGACGCAGCAGAAATGGGCCGCGAACCCAGCAGAATGGGTGCCCCGTACGCCCGCGGAGACGCCGACACAGCACTCCGCACCGCACCTGTCGTCGTCGACCGCGAGTACTCCATTGCACGCAATTATCACAACCCGATGGAGATCCCCGCGACTATCGCGTCGTGGGACGGCGACCGTCTGACGGTGTGGGACAAGGTGCAAGGAATTCACTACAGCAGGGCCGCATACAGCGGCGCTCTCGGGATTCCTGCCGAGAACATTCGCGTCATATCCCCCTTCGTAGGTGGCGCGTTCGGAAGCGCCGGCGAAACCTGGCCGCATCAGTTCCTCGCAGCAGAGATCTCGCGCCAGCTGCGTCGTCCTGTGAAGCTGTCACTGACGCGACCCCAGATGTACGCCGCAATCGGGTATCGCCCCGCGAGCCGTCAGCGTCTGGCCCTCGGTGCCGATCGTGACGGGAGATTTCTCGCCACCGTGCACGAGAGCGAAGTCGAGGTGTCCCGTTACGGAGGCTACGAGGACTCCCCCACGGAGGGGACGAGACTGATGTACACGTCGCCGGCATACCGGTCGGCCGCCACCGTCGTTCCCCTCGATACCAGCGAGTCGACATACATGCGAGGACCGGGAGCCGTCACCGGCGCGTTCGCCCTCGAGTGCGCCATCGACGAGGTCGCAGAGCAGCTTCGGCTCGATCCGATGGAGATTCGGTTCAGGAACGAGCCTACCGTCGACCAGACCAATGGCACCCCGTTCTCCACGCGCAGACTTACCGAGTGCTTCCGCCGAGGTGCCGATGCGTTCGGGTGGTCTCGACGCAACGCGACCCCCGGCGCCGTACGTGACGGCGACCAGCTCATCGGCATGGGTACCGCTTCGGCGCTCTACCACACACTTCGCTCACCGTCCTCGGCGATGGCTCGGATCAACTCCGATGGCAGAGCCGAGATCTTCGCCGCCGCAAGTGATATCGGGCCAGGTACCTACACTGCGATGACTCAGCTGGCTGCCGACGCGCTGGGTTTGCCACTCGACAGGGTCACATTCTCCCTCGGCGACAGCAACTATCCGCAGGCCGCAACTCAATACGGGTCACAGGGAATGGCCAGCATCGGTTCGAGCATCGAGATCACCGCGAACATGTTGCGTGATCGCATCATCAGAACCGCCGTACTCGATCCCGCATCCCCCCTGAACGGGGCTCGGCCGGACGAGATCGACATCGTCGACGGGCAGATGCAGGTACGTGGCGACTCGGGCCGAGCAGAGACCTATCGGGACATGTTGCGCCGCCGCGGCGAACCGAGCATCGAAGCGTCCGAGACCTACACTCCCGAGGACGTAAGTGCCCGGTTCTCCATGCATGCATATGGAGCCGTGTTCGCCGAGGTGGCCGTGGACGAGCTGCTAGGAACCGTGCGGGTGCGGCGAATGTACGCCGTGTACGACGCCGGCCGAATCATCAACCCAAGGATGGCGCACAGCCAAGCCCTCGGCGGAATGACACAAGGCATCGGCATGGCTCTGCTCGAGTCCGCAGAAGTCGACTACCGCGACGGACGTCTGGTCAACGCGAACCTTTCCGACTACCTCGTGCCGGTCAACGCCGACGTCCCCGTTCTGGACGCTGCGTATCTCGACGCCCGCGACGACATTGCAGATCCGATCGGTGTCAAAGGCCTGGGTGAAGTTGTCATGGTGGGAGTTCCCGCAGCAATTGCCAACGCTGTGTACAACGCGACGGGGCGCAGGGTGAACGATCTTCCCATCACAATCGAGAGCATGCTCTAGACCACGGCACGAAGCAGGTGCGGCCGGTAGCGCGCGCTACCGGCCGCACCTGCTTCGCGGTCTCGGACTGTCCCACTTACGACGGATCGGTCGGATCCCCGACACTGATGACGGCGATGAGGTCTCCACCTTCGACCTGCGCGACACCGGTGATCGCGAGGCGGGTGATCCGTCCGCCGCGTGGTGCGCTTATTGTGGCTTCCATCTTCATGGCCTCGATGGTGGCCAACGTGTCCCCGACCGAGACCGAATCCCCCTCCGCCGCAACCATCGTCACGACTCCAGCGAACGGTACCGCCACGTGAGACGGATCGTTTCGGTCCGCTTTCTCCGACGCCGGGGCATCCGCCGCAATCGACCGGTCGCGCACCGACACCGGGCGCAACTGCCCGTTGAGGATGCACATCACCGTCCGCATTCCGGCGTCGTCGGGCTCCGAAATGGCCTCGAGCCCGATCAGCAGCTCCACACCCTTTTCGAGCTTCACCCGGTGCTCGTCACCCTGTCGTAGACCGTAGAAGAACTGGTTTGCCGACAACGACGAGGTGTCGCCGTACTTCTCGCGGTGTTCGGCCAGTTCCTTGGCGGGGCCGGGGAACAGCAACCGGTTCAACGCTTCTCGACGGACCGGTCCGGCTGTGTCGAGGGCTGTCTCGTCGTCGGGTGTCAGGGGTGCGTCAGGGCGTGCCCCGGTTCGTCCGGCGAGCGCCCGTTCTCGGAACGGCTCCGGCCATCCACCGGCCGGTGTCCCGAGGTCGCCGCGCAGAAAGCCGATCACCGAATCGGGGATGTCGTACTTTCCTGGGTCCGCTGCGAAGTCGTCCACGCTCACCTGCGCACCCACCAGGTGCAGTGCGAGATCACCGACCACCTTCGAACTCGGTGTCACCTTGATCAGTCGACCCAGCAGCCGATCCGCGTCGGCGTAGGCCCGCTCCACCAGCTCGAATCGATCTCCGAGTCCGAGCGCGATGGCTTGCTGGCGCAGGTTCGACAGCTGGCCGCCAGGAATTTCGTGCCGGTACACCCGCCCGGTCGGCGAGGGCAGCCCGGACTCGAACGGCGCGTACACCTTTCGCAGAGCCTCCCAGTACGGCTCTAGATCGCACACGCTCTGCAGGCTCAAACCGGTATCGCGTTCGGTGTTCGCCGCAGCCGCCACGATGGCCGACAACGCCGGCTGAGACGTCGTGCCCGCCATCGGAGAGGACGCACCGTCGACGGCGTCCGCCCCGGCCGTCCATGCAGCGAGGTACGTCGCCAGCTGCCCACCGGGTGTGTCGTGAGTGTGCAAGTGCACCGGAAGGTCGAAGTTCTTGCGCAGCGCGCTCACCAAAGTGGTCGCCGCCGGTGCCCGCAACAGACCCGCCATGTCCTTGATCGCCAACACGTGCGCGCCGGCGTCGACGATCTGCTCGGCAAGCCTCAGATAGTAGTCGAGGGTGTAGAGGTCCTCTCCAGGGTTCGACAGGTCACCGGTGTAACTCAGCGCCACTTCCGCTACGGCAGAACCAGTTTCGTGCACGGCGTCGATGGCCGGTCGCATCTGGTCGACGTTGTTGAGCGCGTCGAAGATACGGAAGATGTCGACGCCGGTCTGCGCGGCCTCCGCCACGAACGCGGACGTCACCTTCTGCGGATACGGGGTGTACCCCACAGTGTTGCGACCTCGCAGCAACATCTGGAGACAGATGTTGGGCACGCCCACGCGAAGGGAAGCCAGCCGCTCCCACGGATCTTCGTGCAGGAACCGCAGCGCCACATCGTATGTCGCGCCGCCCCATGCTTCGATCGAGAGCAGCTCCGGTGTCGCTCTCGCCACGTAGGGAGCTACCGCCATCAAACCAGTCGTCCGTACACGCGTCGCCAACAACGACTGATGCGCGTCTCGGAACGTCGTGTCGGTGACCGCAAGCGCTTTCTGCTCACGCAGTGCGCGAGCGAAGCCTTCGGGACCCAGCTTCTGGAGACGTTGACGACTACCGTCCTGCGGGGGAACCGTCATGTCCAGTCCCGGCAGTTTGTCTCTCGCGTAGACCACTGTCGGGCGACGGCCGTGCGGCATGTTCACCGTGATGTCCGCGAGGTAGCTGAGAATCTTTGTACCTCTGTCACCGGAGGCGAACGACGTCAGCAGACCGGGCCGCTCCTCGATGAACGAGGTCGTGATGTGTCCGGCTCGGAAGTCGGGATCTGCCAGAACGCTCTGCAGGAACGGGATGTTCGTGGCCACGCCACGAATGCGGAACTCTGCGATTCCCCGCCGCGCGCGGGCGACCGCGTCATCGAAGGTGCGGCCACGGCAGGTGAGTTTGACCAGCATCGAATCGAAATAGGCGGAGACCTCCGCACCGGTGGTGGTGCCACCGTCCAGACGCACACCGGCCCCACCAGGCGTCCGGTACGCGGTGATCCGCCCGGTATCGGGGCGGAACCCGTTCGCCGGATCCTCCGTGGTGATACGACACTGCAACGCCGCCCCACGAATCGTGATGTCCTCCTGTCGAAGCCCCAGATCCGCCAACGACTCACCCGACGCGATCCGCAACTGCGACTGCACCAGATCGATATCGGTGATCTCCTCGGTGACAGTGTGCTCGACCTGAATACGCGGATTCATCTCGATGAACACATGGTGTCCGTCGCGATCGACCAAGAACTCCACGGTCCCAGCGCACGAATAACCGATCTTCTTCGCGAAGGCGACCGCGTCTTCGCACAACCGAGACCGCAACGCCTCGGTGATGTTGGGGGCCGGTGCAATCTCGACCACCTTCTGGTGGCGACGCTGCACCGAGCAGTCTCGCTCGAAGAGATGGATGACGTTGCCGTAGGTGTCTGCAAGGATCTGTACTTCGATGTGCCGGGGCTCGATCACTGCTTGCTCGAGGAATACCGTCGCATCGCCGAACGCCGACTCAGCCTCTCGCGCAGCAGCTTCGATCGCGTCGCGCAGACCTGCGATCTCTACCACCCGACGCATGCCGCGGCCGCCACCGCCCGCGACCGCTTTGACGAACACCGGAAAGGTCATGGTCTCGGCTGCCGCCATCAACTCGTCGACGTCCGAAGACGGTTCAGAGGACGAGAGCACGGGCAGACCCGCGGCCTTCGCCGCTGCTATGGCACGAGCCTTGTTCCCCGTCAGCTCCAACACATCGGCAGACGGGCCGACGAAGGTGATTCCAGCCTCCACGCACGCCGCCGCCAGATCCGGGTTCTCCGACAAGAACCCGTACCCCGGATAGATCGCATCTGCGCCGGCGCGGACCGCAGCATCGACGATCTTCGTCACCGACAGATAATTGCGCACCGGATGTCCGGGCTCGCCGATCTCGTACGCCTCATCGGCTTTGGTGCGGTGCACCGAATTTCGGTCCTCGAACGGGAACACCGCAACGGTGCCCGCTCCGAGCTCGTAGGCAGCACGGAATGCTCGAATTGCGATCTCGCCACGGTTGGCGACCAATACCTTGGAAAACATATGGACAGCAAACCCCTCGACGAGCTGGAATCGGACTGTTGAGTCGTGCAGAACTTCAGTCGGTCACAGGTGGGTACCATTTCTGCATGAGGTCGGTCTGATCGGCGGAGCCCCCGAGTCGTTCGACCGCCTCGTCCATCATCTCGGCGACCAACGATCCGACTCGCAGTTTCTGCCCGACGTGGTCTGCCAATGCCCCGGCGAGATGCGCGTCCTTACGCATCAATTCGAGCGTGAAGCCCTGCTTCAAGTTGGGGAAGACGATCTCGGGATACGTGTAGTCGGTGACGTAACTGCGCCCGGACGATACGTTGAGGACGTCGATCATGACATCGGGCGGGATTCCGTACCGCTCGGCGAGCGTGATCATTTCGACCGTCGCGAACCGGTTGCAGTGGTTCAGGAGGTTGTTGACCAGTTTGGCGGCATGTCCGGCACCGACCGGCCCCAGGTGAAACACGTTGGAGGTGATCGTGTTCAGCAGCGGCTCGGCGCGGGCGAAATCCTCGTCGGTTGCGCCGACCATGAGGGTGGCCAGACCGTCGTAGGCGCGTCGAACCCCGCCGGCGATCGGTGCGTCGATGTAGGAGATCGATTTCACGGCGAGGTCGCGGACGAGTCCCTCGTCGACGATGGGCGTGCTGCTCGTGGTGTCGATGACGAGTGAACCCGGACCCATCTTCTCGGCCAGGCCGCCGTCGCCGAGCAGAAGCTTCAGGACGTTGTCGGGGCCGGGAAGAGACAGGAACACGACGTCGCATGTCGCGATCTCGTCGAGTGGTGCGAACCTCGCTCCCCGTTCCTCCAAGGGAAGTGCGAGGGCGGGGTTCAAGTCGTTGACCAACAACGTGTTCGTGTCGACGAGTCGAGACGCGATGGCCGACCCCATCGCTCCGATGCCGACGAATCCAATACTCTGCGACAAAAGTCCGCTCTCCTCAATCAGTCTGACAATTCACATGCTGCTATCCAGTGGCCCAATTGTCAATGCAGAGAAGCGTTCCTGGCGACGTGATCGGCACCGGACCGCCGAGATGGAGCATCGATCTGCCGTACAGACAGGGCACACAGGGCCGAGGTGACGGTCGATGCCGCGATCCAGAGCACGACCGGCAGCCCGGAGTCCATGTCCGCCACCAACTTCGTCAGCACCAACGGCGTAACCGCACCGCCCAGAACGACTCCCAGGGTGAACCCGATCGACAGACCCGTGTACCGGACCGCGCCGTCGAACGCCTCGGCGAAGAACACGCCGATGGTTCCCCACGTCATCGAGTAGCCGGTCAACATGACCAGGTACGCAACGAGAACGACGGCCTGGTTCTCCGTGTCGAAGGCCCGCATCCATCCGTACGCGGTCACCGCGATAGCCAGATTGCCCGTGATGAAGATCTGCTTCCGACCGACGCGGTCGCTCAGCGCACCGAAGAAAATACTGGCCGCGATCACCCACACGGCCGCCGCGATGATGATCACGAGCATCTGGATTCGGGTGAAACCGTGATTGGAGCCGTACGACAGACCGAAGACGGTCGCAGAGTAGAAGGTCACCGAGTTGCCCACGGCTGCACCGGCTATCAAAAGAACAGCCATCTTGTGTCGACGAAGAACGACCAGCGCGGGGGCCGGCGAGACGACATGAGACTTGCGCAGGGCCTCGAACTCGGGGCTCTCCTCCAGACGCAACCGAATGATCAACCCGAGGATGACGAGCAGACTGCTGATCCAGAACGGAACGCGCCACCCCCAGCTGAGGAAGGCGTCGTCGCCCATCGCCGCGCCGACCACCAGGAACACGATGTTCGCCACGATCAGGCCGCACTGGGCACCCGTCTGAACCCACGAACTGTAGAAACCCCGCTTGCCCTTGGGGCTGTGTTCGACAGTCATCAGCACGGCACCGCCGTATTCGCCGCCCAGCGCAATACCTTGGATGAAGCGGAGAACAACCAGCAGGATGGGGGCGGCGATCCCGATGGTGCCGTATGACGGAATCAGCCCGGTGGCGACAGTCGCGGCGCCCATCATCACCAGAGTCGTCACCAGAGTCACCTTGCGACCCACCCGATCCCCGAAATGACCGAAGACGACTCCACCCAGTGGCCGAGCCACGAATGCGACGCCGAAGGTCGCGAGCGACAACAGCGTGCCTGTCACCGGATCGGAATTGGGGAAGAACACCGTGCCGAACACCAGCGCGGCAGCGGTTCCGTAGATGAAGAAGTCGTAGTACTCGATGGTGGTGCCCATCAAGCTGGCGATGCCCACCCGTCTGACGTCATTCTTGGAAGGTGTCCTGGACACGGTGTACCTCAATTCCGATGGTCGCTTGCGAGGCGCTCGCGCAACTCGACCTTGCGAATCTTTCCGCTCATGGTCTTCGGCAAGTCGTCGACCACGATCACGCGTTCGGGGCAGTAACGCTTGGCCAAGCCGGACTCGATCAAGAAGTCCCGCAACGATTCCACTGTCACCGCGGAGCCAGGTCGGCACCGCACGAAGGCGCACGCTCGCTCGCCCAGCCTGTCGTCGGCGTACCCGACCACAGCCACATCGGTCACGGCCGGATGGCGGAAGATCTGACTCTCCACGGATCCGACGGGAATGTTCTCGCCGCCGCGAATGATGATGTCCTTGGTCCGGCCCGTGATCGTCACCGAACCGTCCGGGTCGTGGACCGCCGTGTCACCGGTGGCGAACCAACCGTTGTCGTCGAACGCTTCCTCAGTTGCCTCGGGACGATTGTGATAGCCGACGAACATGCCCGTACCGCGCAGCCAGAGATCGCCCACCTCACCGTCGACCGCGTCGTCGCCTTCGGCGGTACGAACGACGACCTCAGCACTCGCGAGCGGTAGACCGTCGGTGGTGCGATTGATGTCGTCGAGACCCGGCTTGCCGGACACAGCGATACCGAACTCGGTCATTCCCCACGCAGGGATCACGGAACATCCGAGCGCCTCTTCCGCCTCGCGCATCAGCGGGCGCGGGATGGGTGCGCCCGCCACTGCGATCAGGGCGAGATCAGGAGCGTTCTCGCGACAAAGCTCGGACGTACGCAGCAGGTCGATCAAGAACGTCGGAGAGCCCACCATCGTTGTGATGCGCTGCGATTCGATGACGCGAGCGCCGACGTCTGAACTCCACTTCTCCATGAAGACAGCGGTTCCGGCGAGGTGAACAGTGAACAGCGCTCCCCAGAAGAACCCAGTCGAGTGCCCTACCGGTGACATGACGAGATTTCTGAACGGTCGACCGAGCGACTCGGGACCAACGTGAACAGCCCACCCACGAACCACGACATCGAGGGTGGCGTGCAGGTTCATCACGGCCTTGGGTTCGCTCGTCGTCCCCGAAGTGAAGGCGAGCTGAGCAACGCCGAGGGGATCGGCCGGCACCTCGACGAATGCCTCCGCTTCCCCAAGGAGCGCGTCGAGCGACACGGTCCCCTCGACTGGCTCCCCGACGACCACGATCGTCAGATCGTCGTTCAGACGGATCTTCTCCGACAGGGCAGTGGTCACGACGTCGGTGGTCCCGTGGAAACGAGAGACGACGAGCATCTTCGTTCCGGTCGCAGCGGTCATCGACTCCACTTCGTGCGAGCCATATGTGATCGGAATGCCCGAATATGTCGCTCCCGCCCTCAGCACGCCGTAGACGACGCCAAGGAACTCCGCCGAATTCGTCATCATCACGGTCACCACGTCGCGTGGTTTCACACCGTTGGCCTGCAGACCGGCTGCGACCCGTCGGCTCATCGTGTCCAGCTCGGCATATGTCGACTCGCCGACGATTCGCCCGGTGTGGTCGACGCTGACCGCCGCTACCCTGTCGGGATGGCGGGCGACCGCGTCGTCGAGGAAAGCCCACAACGACTCCGGCCGCCACTCCCCCTCGTCCAACCGGCGGAGCGCTTCCTCGTACGTGACGACCGAACCGTCGGGCAACCCTCTGGTCATAGTGTTCATCGTGCTGCCGGGACGCCGACTCGCATCGTGACGATGCTGCTGTCGCGTGCCGACTTTCGGGCCTCGACATCGAAATCCGGTGTCGCACAGAAGAACAGCGTGCGACCGTCCTCGCCACCGAGTGCGCACGCGAAGACACAGGAGCCCGGGTCGACGTTCTCGACGATTTCACCGTCGACCAGGCGAAGCAGCCGATCCTGTCGGATGTCGGCAAGCCACACACCGCCCTCGGAATCTATGCACGACCCATCAGGGGAGACCGTCAACTCCTTCATCGCGTCATCCGCGGACCGCGACGTGGGCAGCGGACCGAAGGTCGCCCACACCCGTCGGTTGACGAGCATTCCCGAGTCGGTCAAGTCGAACGCCGTGATGCGATTGCCGAACGTCTCGTTGACGAGCATGACGTTGTCGTCGGTGATCACACAGCCGTTCGGGAACCACAGGTCGTCGGCGACGCGAGTGATTGTCCCGTCCGGATCGACTCGGTGAATGCAGCCGCATCGCATGTCCTCGCCTGCATAGAGGTCGAACCCGAAGTCGCCCAGGTACGCTCGCCCCTGAGTGTCGACGATGATGTCACCGAGGAATCCGCCGACATGATCGGACAGATCCGCGTGCACGACGACGGTCCCGTCCGGTTCCCGCCGGAGCAGCGTCTTGTCCATCATCGACACGATCAGCAAACGACCGTCGGGCAGCCACCCGAGACCCGACGGTTGATTGGGCACCGTCGCTTCCTCTCTCAGGTCCGAGCCGTCCTCGCGTGCCGACTGAACCTTGTGGGTGTACAAATCGGAGAACCAGATACGGCCGTCGTGCCAGCGCGGCCCTTCTGTGAACGTCATTCCGGGAACAATGGTCTCGAATTTTTCGGACACAGTGGACTCCTCAGTGGTGGTTTCTGTCCGAATGCTCATGCTTCGGCGCGCCTCCGTCCGCGTTGTGCGTAGGCGTAGGTGCCAACTGCGATCAGCAGAATGAATCCGTAGATTGCCTGCCGCGACGAATCCGGGATGTTCAGCAACGGCGTGACGTTGTTCAGAAGCGAGAGGAACAAGGCTCCCAACATCGCGCCGATGAACGAGCCGCGGCCGCCGGTGAGTACCGCGCCACCGAGGAACACCGCCGCGAAACAGGTCAACGTGTATCCCGAGCCGACCGAGTTCGATCCGATACCGGTCTGCGACGCCAGGAACACGCCGGCGACGACAGCACCGAATGCGCAGACGAGCAATCCGATGGTTCGCACACGAGCGACCGGCTGGCCGACACGTCGGCTGGACTCGATGTCGAAGCCCGTCGCGCGAAGTGCGAGACCGGCCGCGCGGCGGTACAGCCACCATTCGCCTGCCAGTGCGACGAGAACGAGAACGATGAAGGCGGTGGGGACGAATCCGACACCGAGAGCGAACAAGTCGTACAACTGTGGCGCGATGACACCTTCGGGGGTGGGTCGCAGAACGATCGCCAATCCGGCGATGATCGCCATGGTCGCCACGGTCGCCACGATCGGGTTGATCTTCAGCTTTTCGATCAGCAGCGCATTGAGACCACCGACCGCCAGCGCGGTGAGCAGGAGTAGCGGTATCGCCACGATCAGGGTGCCCACGGACAGATCCGGTAGCACAAGGGAGGCGATCACCACCGTCAGGCTCATGGTCGATCCGACCGAGATGTCGAGACTGCCCGAGATCATCGTGTACTGCTGTCCCAGGGCGACGAATGCGAGTGGCAACGTCAGCAACATCAAGTTGGCCCAGTTCTGCGGTGTCCAGAAGACATCCGACTGCGTTCCCGTGTAGATCGAGACCAACGCCAGAAGGACGAGCAGCATGGTGACGGGCACGTACGCCGGGGCCTTGGCCAGTAATCGGCCGAGCCAACTGGGACCGATCGGAAGCGAGGACACCTCCTCGTCGACGTCCACTGCGCCCACGAACGAGCTGACGATCGCGGATTCGGTTGTGGGGCAACTGATTTCCTCTATCACCGCACCCTTGGACATGACTACCACCCGATCGCACAGGCCTGCGAGTTCCGACGAGTCCGAGGAATTCACCACGACGGCTACACCGGACTCGGCCGCATTCGCCAAGAGCCGATAGATGTCCAAGCGCGCCTTGGCATCGACGCCCTGTGTCGGCTCGTCGACCATGAGGACTTTGACCTGCTTCATGGCCGCGCGCGCCAGGACGGACTTTTGCGCATTGCCGCCCGAGAGCCCGCCAATGGGCTGGTAAGGGGACACCGTCACGATTCCCAGACTGGCTTTGACGTCCTCGAAGCTCGAGCGTAGTCGCCCGGGCAGAGCCAAGCCGAAGGGTCCGGCGTCCGATCCGAGCTGGGTGGTGGCGTTGGACATCACCGACAGCGGAAGGAACACCGATTCTGCGGCCCTGTCACCGCTTTGGAAGCTGATTCCCGCGTCGAGCGCGGATGGAGGCGACAACCGCGAGATGTTCTTGCCGTCGATCGACACCGAGCCGCCGGTCTGACCGATACCGATCATTCCGCGCAGAGCAGCCCGCTGGCCGTTACCTTCTGCGCCTGCGACGCCGACGATCTCGCCCGCGCGCACACTGAAGTCGATGGGTCCGTACCCGGGACCCGACAGCCCGGTGACCCGAAGCCGTTCGGCAGCAGCGGAATCCACGCGCTTGCGTTCCGGGAACTCGAGGGCGGTCGGCGCACCGACCATGAGTTCGACGATGTCGTCGACCTCCCACTCCCCCGAATCGAAGGTGCCCTGCCCGATGCCGTCGCGGATGACCGTGATCCGATCGGCGAGGCGTCGCACTTCGTGGAGGCGATGGCTGACGTACACGATGGCCGTGCCGTCCTCACGTGACTGACGAACCAGTCCCTCGAGGTGCTCTGCGTAGCGCATGTCGAGTGCTGCCGTCGGTTCGTCGAGCATCAGCACCAATGGGTTGTGGCACATCGCTTTCGCGACTTCCAGAAGCTGGCGTGCACCGGGACCCAGTGCGACCACCGAATCGGACGGCTTGAACGGAAGATCGTACTTCGCCAGCAGCCCGGTCAGATTCTCCGGCGGTGCCTCGCCGATCGAGTGGAAGGACAGTGCGATGTTCTGCTCGACCGTCATGTTCGCGATCAGAGAGGTGTCCTGGTACGCGACCATCAGTCCCAACATGCGCGCCTGGCGCACCCCGCGGCCACCCAGCTCCTCGCCGCCGATGATCACGGTGCCCTGATCGGGCACGACCACTCCTGACGCCGACTTGATGAGTGTCGACTTCCCCGAACCGTTTTCGCCCACCAGGGCGTGTACTTCACCGGGGAGCACATCGAACGACACAGCGTCCAACGCGCGAACTCCCGGATACGTCTTCGTGACGTTGCGCATCACCAGCGCGGGGGTCCGGTCCGAGTCCTGCGTCAGCTTCTCGCGGGTGCGAACCGAGGTGTCACGATTGTTGTTGTTCATGCCAGTTTCTTCTTCCGGATTGATGGCCGCGGGCATCATGACGCCGACAATGCGAGTCGAATTTGTTCGGGGGTCAGCAGGCTCGGCACCGGTGTGCTCGCGGGGATCGAGCTGTCCATCTGATCGAGAATGTCGCCCACCGGAACAACAGGATTCGGTGAGATCATTTGTTGGTCGACGTCCTGCCCGGCCCTGAGCATGATTCCGGCCGTCACCGCGATGCGGCCTGACCAGACTTGACTGTTGGTGACGAACCCGACGGGCTCGAGCCCCGCGTCTCGCGCCTCCGAGAACGCTGTCAACCAGGACTGGTTGACCACGTCGGACATCGTGACCGGCGGAGTCACACCTCGGTCGATGAACGGACGCACGAGATCCTCGGGGGTGTAGTCGTAGACGACAGCGCCCGGGTTCTCACCGGAGGCGAGAAGCGCATTGGCCGCTTGCGATGTGCCCTGCGGAGTCCACTGGGTGAATCCCTCCACGGATTTCTCCCAGCCGTTGTCGGCCATCGACTGATCGAGGCACGGCTGCCAGACCGCTGCGTTGCCATTGCCCGGGATTCCCGTGTAGAGCGCGTAGGTTTCGGATGATGACCCGGCGGCAGCGATCATGTCGCCGGCCTCGGCGTAGGTCTGGCACAGATCAGGAACGACCTGGGCCGACACCGTGGCGGCAAGGTCGGCGGGGAGCGGAGTCTGCGCCTCCACCACCAGGATCCCGGCATTCTTGGCCTGCTCGAGCACCGGCCCGATCGCGCCGCCGTAGATCGAGTTGATCACGATGACGTCGACCTGCTGAACGACCAGGCTGCGGAAGTTCGCGAGGAATCCGGCTACGTCGGTCGAGGTGTTGTAGATGAATCTGCTGACCTGCGGTGACGCGATGGCCTGAGCGGTGATCTCGGCGCGGAAGATGCTTCGCCACGGGTTGACGTTGTCGTTGGCGAACGCGACGGTCATCGATCCTCGACCCGTCTCGCAGGTGTTGTTGTCGAGGCAGTCGGCGTAGACGGCGTCCAGTTCGGGGGTGAACGGAACCGAGGCGACGGCCATCGTGTTGCGGATGACCGGGTTCAGGGAATCGGCGGGGATGTTCTGTAGGAACGCCTTGTCGATGGTGGCCTGCAGAGCAGCCGGATCGGCCACATCGGCCGAAACGGGCTCGACCACACCGCGTTCGACCACGGCGGAGGTCGTGCTGGAACAACCGGCACCGAACACCAGTAACGGTACGAGGGCCGCCAGGTACAGCCAACGGGGTCTACGCAGTCGCGCAGTGATCATCGAACTCTCCGGATTTCGTGAATGCGGGTGGGAACGTCCAGCCTGATCGGTCATTTCTTCACCCGCACGGCCCCGGTGATGCGGCGCAAGCCGCTGGCACCGAACGTCGCGAGCGTGATCGCTGCCACCGCAGTGACCAATGCAATGCCCTGCACCATCGTTCGGGCACCCGCCGACAGGCCGAGGATCGCGAGTACTTGATCCAGCAGCTGAAGGAACAGGCTGGCCACGACGACGCTGAGGACACTTGCCGGTCCGCCTGCGAAGATCCCGCCCGCAATGCCGACTGCGGTGACCGTTGCCAGCTGATAGGGCATTCCGATGCTCACGTCGGGGGTACCGACGAAGCCGGACACGAGTACACCGGCGATGCCGTAGAGCAGTCCTGCAGCGGCGAAGGCTGACACGCGAACGGTGGTGACCCGCACTCCCAGCGCCCGCGCTGCCCGTGGGTTGGACCCCACCTCGGCGACTCGGCGACCGGCGCGCGTGAGGTGCAGAGTTCCCGCGACGAGCAGGGCCACCACGACTGCGACGAGGAAGCATGCGTTCACTCGGAGGATCGACGTCTGAGTGAAGTCCTGCAAGACCTGCGGCGCAAGACCGGACAGCGAGAACGAGACGCCGGTCAGGTAACTGATCAGACCGCTCACGATGCCGAACGTGGCCAGGGTGACGATCAGCGAGTTCAGCCCGAGAGCGGAGATCAGGATGCCGTTGACGACACTGATGGCGATGGCCGTCAGGATCGCCGCGAAAATGACGAGCGTGACGTTCGCTCCTTCACCACCGAAATGGACCACGATGCCGGCGACTGCCGCGATGATCGCGGGTACGGACAGGTCGATCGCGCCCAACATGATAATCAACATCTGGCCGAGAGCAGCTAGTGCCAACACCCCGGTGAGTGCTGTGACCACCCAGATGGAGTCGCCCGACAGTGCCCGCGGGGTGGCGAAGAGGGCGACGACGATAAGAAGCCCCAGCGCGCCCCATGCTGCGAGGTAGCGGCCCGGGTACCGGTACTTGAGATCGGTGAGCACGCGCTGCCTGCTACTGCGGGACGCCTCCGCAGGCCTACCACCCTGAATGATCGTTGACATCTGCCACACTTTCTTTACAGTCGGTCAAAAGTGTGACCGAGTGATCGAAGTCATACTATTACTCATGTCTGGCTCTTCGTCAACGATTGATCGAAGCTCGCCGAAATCTGGTCGTGTCACGCCGAGGCGGATGCACGCCGAAGACCCGACCGCACGATCAGCGGTCGGGTCGATCAGTGTTCAGGTCAGGACATCAGCCGGCGGTCGAACGATCAGACAGTCCCGTACACCCGGGCAACGATTGCGCGGGCACGAGCAATGACTGGCGGGTCGATCATCTTACCGTCCAAGGCCACAGCTCCTCCGTCGTCATCAACGCCTTGCGCCTCGATCATCTCGAGTACCTTTGTCGCCCATGCTGATTCGTCGGGTGACGGCCGAAGAGCGTCGTGTACGGCACCGATCTGGCGCGGATGTATGCACAGCTTCGCACCGAGGCCCAGAGCGAGAGCATGAGCGACATCGTCCGCGAGCTGCGCGGTGTCGTCGATACTCGCGGTGACGCCATCCACGGGTGACGCGAGTCCCGAAGCCGCGCTGGCAAGCACCAACTGCGAACGCGTGTGCCGGAAAGCGTCTCGGCAGTCCGGATCGACGCCGAGCGCCACAGCAAGATCCATATGGCCGAGAGCGAGACGAGATACTCCGTCCGCTGCGGCGATGGACTCGGAGTTCACCACACCCCTCGGCGTCTCGATTAGCGGTACCAAAGGTGCGGACAACTCACGGTGAAGCGACGCAAGCCTGGACGCAGAGTCCGCTTTGGGCACCATGATCGCTGCACCGCCACCGCGCATCGCGCGGACCTCGGTGCCGTGCCACCGTGTTCCGTGGGCGTTGATGCGAACCATCGTCAGCGCACCGTCGACACCTGCGTCGGCTCTGGTCAACCATTCTTCTACCGCACGTAGAGCCTCGCCCTTGTCGGAAGGTGCCACCGCGTCCTCGAGATCGAGAATCACTACATCAGCGCCGGCCGCGTGAGCTTTGCGGAACAGTTCCGGCCGAGAGGCGGGGACGAACAGGAACGTTCGCGCCGCACCGACTGCATCTGCGGCCCTCATCGCACGAGCACGATCGGACGCCACGCGAGAACTTCGTCGAGTTTGCCATCAACATGCCTGCGGGAGGTGGTCACCTTCAGTCCGAGTGCATCGACTCCGGAAGCGTGCGAGGTCACACTTTCGATGGCCACCGTCGACGCCAGAACGTCGCCCTCGTGAACCGCAGCGAGGTGGTCGCACCCGTGCCATCCCGCGACGGCGACGATCCCCGGTAGGGCCTGACACACATGATGGAATGCGAGCCCGATGGTGTGTCCGCCGTATACGAGTCGTGAACCACCGCCGGCCGCACTGTCGTGATGCACGCGCGCGACGTTTCCTGTCAGACGAGCGAGTTCGGGTGCGCTGGAGACGACGTCGCCACCGAGAACGCGCAGTTCTGTTCCGATCTTCGACGGCATACCGGTCGACCGGGGAATGCCGGCTATGTCCCAGTCGGTGATCGAGGCGAACATATCGGTCTCCACAGGGAGGTCGTTCACCGTCGCGATGTCGTCGGCCTTGTCCGTCGGCGGGGCTCCGGGCGACAGGAGCAACATGGCGCACCGTCGATAGTCCAGGACTGTGCGTCCGCGTTGGTCGACCGTCGTGATGCGCAGAACTGCCAGTCCGGTAGGGGTCCGCGGAGCCTTTCGTGCATTTTCTCTCAGGGCTTCCACCACAGCCTTGGTCCGCAGAGTGTCGCCGATGGCGGGAAGTCGGTAGAAGAACAATCCACGGTAGAACAAGTTCGCCCGCACGTGCTGGGTCGCCGGCGTGGACTGGCCGATCGAGACATCCCACACGAGTGCAGGGCTCGCCAGAGGGCCACCGGTCACAGTCCGCGCTCGTTGTCGATCGAGCGAAAGCGCGAATCGATTGCCGACGATGGACTGATGGACGGCTGCCATGCCCTCGGTGAGGGTGACGGCCGGCGCCGTGTCGAACACTTGCCCGACCGTCAATTCATCGAAAAATGGACTGCGCTCGGTCGTGAGACGCTCACCTACCACTGACATCGGTTACTCAACCTTCACATATCGACAACGTGAACAGCTAGAATACTGTCAGATATTTATCGCGTTGAACATCCTTGATCACTGGACCGAAAGTGCGCAGTCGCACAAGTGAGCGTCGAGCGCCCAGAAACTCATTCGGTCGACAGCGTGGGAGACTGTAAGACCATTGATGTGTCAGCCGTCAACGCGAGCACTTATTCAACGCCGACTGGAGATCACATGCCTTCCACCCCAACCAGTTCTTTCAAAGCGCGTCAGGTAACTCGCCCCCGCGATCAGGTGGAAGAGCAGTTACGCGAGGCAATCCTCGACGGGCGCTTCAAACAGGGTGCCAAGCTCCCACCCGAGACAGAGCTCGCC
Organism: Rhodococcus sp. 15-2388-1-1a; assembly: GCF_002259145.1. Classification (NCBI taxonomy): domain Bacteria; kingdom Bacillati; phylum Actinomycetota; class Actinomycetes; order Mycobacteriales; family Nocardiaceae; genus Rhodococcus; species Rhodococcus sp. 15-2388-1-1a. The sequence goes on from NZ_NPFP01000054.1 coordinate 82,491, forward strand.
CAGCTGTTCGGAGTCAGCCGCCCGACCGTCCGAGAAGCACTCGGCGCACTCGTCAGTTCAGGGCTCATCCGGAAGATCCCCGGAGTTGCCGGCGGCAGCTTCGTGAATACGGTGACACCACATTCGCTGAGTCAGATGCTCAGCGAATCCATGGACACCATTGTCCGCATCGGCGCGCTGGACATCGCCGAGATCACCGAGGTGCGGCGGCTCCTCGAGATCCCCGCCGCAGAGTGGGCCGCGCGCAACCGAACAGACGAAGACATAGTGAAGATTCGAAGTGTCATCGACCTGCAGAAGAACATCACGATCGACGATCCGGAGATCCCGGAGTACGACCTTCGCTTCCACACCGCGATCGGCTATGCATCGGGAAATCGGCTGCTCGCGGCCTTCATTTCGTCGGTGCACGACGCCACCCACCCCGCCCAGTTCCTGGACGTGACGCCCGAGGTCGCGAAAAAGACGGTTCGTCAGCACATCGCCATCGAGGCAGCGATCGAGGCTCGCGACCCGGAGAAGGCCGGAGCGGCCATGAGAGAACACCTGGACTTCGTGCTGCAGTACTCGCTCCCCTGCTGACGAACAAGCCGAGCCGCATGCCCATCCTTATTGTCAGACATTAAACTGACTGCTAGTTTTGGTGGACACTTCCTTTCTGGACTACATCCTGCGGCTGGAGATCACCCATGACGAACACTGCATTACAGCCGGACGGCGAGCCACTGAGAATTCTGGTCACCGGAGCAGCGGGCTTCGTCGGGTCTCATGTAGTGGAGCTTCTGGCTGCCGATTCGGACACAACCGTGATCGCTACCGACGCGGGCGGCGAGGCCATGCTGAAGGAATTGGACAGACTGGACGGTGTGACTGCGTATTCGGCAGATCTTCGAGATCCGTCCTCGATCACCTCGATGGTCCGCGACGTCGACGTGATCGTCCATCTCGCAGCTGTCCGGACGAAGGCATCGTCCTCGAACACCCGTGACGCGCACGAGGTCAACGTCGGATCCACCTACGACCTGCTGACCGCGGCGAGCGACTCCAGCGCGCGAAGGTTCGTTTTCGGGTCTTCGCACACCGTCTACGGCTCGTTTCCCGATGCCCACCGTGCCCCGTTCGCAGAAGACGAGCCGTGGCCCTGTTCCGGGGTCAACATGTACGCGGCCACCAAACTCGCGGGCGAGGCCTATTGCGAGGCGTTCGCATCGGCGGGTGGGCCCGACTATCTGGCGCTACGGCTGGGCACGATCTACGGCCCGCGCACCAGTCCGGGCTCGAACGGGTCGCTGATGACCGATCTCCTCGCGGCCGTTCGCGACGGCCGGACACCGACCATTCCGTGGGCCTCGACCGCTCAGCACGGGTTGATTCATGTTGCGGATGTCGCAGAAGCCGTCCGCCGCGCAATTTTTTCCGACGCGACGGGCATGGCGGTCAATGTCTCCGGCATCCCGCGCACGTCCGCGGAGATCTACGGAGCCCTGGCCGAAATGGCTGGAAGTGATCCCACCGCAATAGTTTTCGACGAGAACCGGACTCGGCACCAGCTGGTGAGCCAACGTCGGATGAAGGATGTGCTGGGCTTCACGCCGGAGGTCGAACTGAAGGACGGCCTGCGCAGCGTGATCGAGTGGTTCGACACGACACTCGTGTGAAACGAGATGCGACGCCGACCGTGTGACGGTCGTACGTCGTACGTCGTACGTCGTACGTCATACGTCGTTCGCTCGGCTGCCGTCAGAACAGGATTACGCCCTTGCCCGCGCGTTGCTTGTCGAACTCGGTATACGCCTCGGACACCTCGTCGAGCTTCCACCTATGAGTGAACAGCGCGTCGACCGGAAGGTTTTGCGCGACAATGAAGTCCGCGCACTCCTTCTGCCCCACCCAGGACATCGACCACGAGGTCATGACCGTCAACTGACGTCGCAGATACGGCAGCACGCCGATCCGGATCTCGGCGCCGACACCCACGAAACATGCACGGCCCCATCGCGCCAAGCTGTCGACGAGGTCGGCAGCGGCGATGGACGACCCGGACGTCTCGATCCCCAGTGGCACTCCGTCGGCACCTGCCACCTTCCGGACCGCCTCCGGTACCGGCCCGGCCGCCGGATCGATCGCAGCCACAGCGCCGAAGCTCAGTGCCTGCTCCCGCCTGGCGGCACTGAGGTCGACCGCGATGACGCGCGCACCCATGGCCGTCGCGAGCATCGTTGCGGACAACCCGACCGGCCCCTGCCCGAAGACGACCACCGTTCGTCCGCCGACGTCACCCACCCGGTCGAGAGCACCCCACGCGGTACCCGTTCCACACGAAATCGCCGCGCCTGCCTCGAAACTCAACGTGTCATCGAGTGGAACCAGGGTAGACGCAGGCACCTTGATGTACGGCGCGTGACCGCCATGGTCGTCGCTACCGAGCACGACGATCGGTGCGACGATACACATCTGAGACCACCCTGACCGGCAGTCCGAGCAGGCCCCACAGCCGATGTAGTGATGGATCATCACCCGGTCGCCGACCTTCGCGACGGTGTCCGAGACACCCTCGCCCACCGCGTGCACCACACCCGCGGGCTCGTGTCCGGCGATGCAGCGTCCTTCGCCATCGGTGGGCTCGGCCCGGTAGTAGTTGAGGTCGCTACCGCACAGTCCCGACGCCTTGGTGGCCACGACGACTTCGCCCTCACCCGGTGTGGGTTCCGGAAAGTCACGCAGTTCGACCTTCCTGTCGCCGAGGTATACCGCTCCTTGCATCACGTACTCCTGTCGTTCGCCATTGTCTCAACTTCGTTCATCGATCCGAGCGGGCTATCCGATGACACCGCGCTGGTGCAGGCCGGCCAACTCGGCACCCGACAGGCCAAGTGTGTCGGCAAGGACTTCGTCCGTGTTCGCCGACAAGCCTGGTGCTGCAGCAGATGTCGCATGCACGTCACCCCACCGCCACGGTGCCGCAGCGCTGAGCATGGTGCCGACGCCCGGTTGATCGATCTCGTGCACGATGCCGACCGAATCCGCGAGCGCGAGCTGCACTACCTCGCTCATATCGCGGTACGGACTCCACAGCGCTCTTGCCGCGTCGAGTGCCTGCTCTATTTCGGAGAAATCGCGCGCCATGAACCAGGGTCGGAGAACGGATTCGATCGTTTCTCGAAAGCGGAACCGCTCGCCTTCGTCGTCGAGGTCCGCACCGAACGTCTCCGCCAACGCCGAGAACACTGTCTCGGTGCCCGTGGCCCGCTGCACGGCATGCCACTGACCCGTCGTCAGCGCGACGACCATGACGCGACGACCGTCCGAGGTCTCGAAATCGACACCGAAGGTCCCGAACATGTGATTGCCCAGTCGTGCTCTGGCACTACCGGATTCGTGCGCCTCCGCCAACCACCCCATGTCCGCCACACCGGCGAGAGCCACGTCGGACAACGCCACGTCCACCTTGGACCCGTTCCCCGTCCGATCGCGATGGACCAGCGCCGCTGACACAGATGTCGCGGCGATCATCCCCGTCACGAGATCCCATGCGGGAAGCACGTGATTGACAGGTCCCACAGAGTGGCTCGGACCCGTCATCATCGGCACACCGATCTCGGCATTGATCGAATAATCGACCGCAGGCAATCCGCCCCTGCGTCCTTCGATGTGGACATGGATAGCGTCGGCACGGTGCTCGGCAAGCTGCTCGTAACGAATCCTGCTGCGGCCCACCATGTTGTCGACCAGAATTCCGCTTCCGGGACCGGGCGCGGTCACCAGTCCGACGAGGAGTTCGCGACCCTCGGGAGTCCGATGGTCGATGGTCACGGATCGCTTGCCACGGTTGAGGTTCGCCCAGAACAAGCTCGATCCGGTACGAGAGAGCGGCCACCGCCCGGCGTCACTACCGCCGGCCGGCGGATCCACTCTGATGACATCCGCCCCGAGCTGGGAGAGTGCAAGCCCGGCGGACGGACCGGCCACGAACGAGGACGCTTCGATGACGCGAACGCCTGCAAGCGGCCCCGTCACCTCACCGATCACGTTCTCGCCAGTGCCGGGTCAGCCGCGACGAGTGTGTCGGCAACCGCCGCCGACACACCTACAGCCTTGAGCTCGACATATGCTTCGAGTCCCTCCGGCCCGTTCTCCCGACCCAATCCACTGAGCTTGATCCCGCCCATCGGTGCGGAGAAACCGGCCGGACTGCCGTTCACCTCGACCGTGCCGGTATGCATGCGCCCGGCGACACGCAGGCCGCGCTGAACGTCCCCGGTGAACACCGCACCGTTGAGTCCGTAGTCCGAGTCGTTGGCCAACTCGATGGCGTGCGCCTCGTCGCGGTACGACAGCACCGACACCACGGGCCCGAAGATCTCTTCCCGCACGATCTTCATGTCGGGAGTGGCATCGACGAAGATGGTCGGCTCGACGAACCACCCGCGATCGAGGTCCTTCGGCCGACCACCGCCGAGCACGCAACGCGCACCCTCGGCCCGCCCGGCGGCGATGTAGCCCTCCACGACCGCGCGCTGACGCTCGGAGACCAGGGGTCCGATCTGGGTCTCGGGGTCCATCGGGTCACCGACGGGCATCGCCGACACCATCGCTACGAGACGGTCGGTGAACTCCTCCTGCTGCGACTCGTGCACGAGAATGCGAGTCTTGAGCGAGCACACCTGGCCGCTGTTGCGGAACGATCCCATGCGGAGCGCTTCGACAGCCTGGTCCAGGTCCGCGTCGGGAAGCACCACTGCGGCCGACTTGCCACCGAGTTCGAGAGTGACGCGGCGCAGGTCCTCGCCGCAGCGCGCAGCGATGCTTCGCCCCGCTGCCGGGGATCCGGTGAACGTCACCTTGTCCACCAGCGGATGCCCGACGAGATACGCACTCGCCTCTCGGCCTGCCGGCACGACGTTCAGCACTCCGGGTGGCAGACCGGCTTCGGTTGCCAACTCGGCCAACAGATACGCATCCAACGGCGTTTCCGGCGACGGCTTGAGCACCATCGTGCAGCCGGCGATGAGCGCGGGCACGAGTTTCTGCACGTTGATCGAGAGCGGCATGTTCCACGGAGACACGGCAGCAACGACGCCGACAGGGCTGCGAGTGACGAGAGCGTTCGCCAGCTCGGAACGTCGCAGCGAACGCCACGGGAACTCCGCTGCGATGTCGAGGGACGCGTCGATGACCTTGACCGGGTTGGCCGCCTGAATGGACCGAGATTGGGTGATGGGACAACCCATCTCGGTAGTGATCGTCGTGGCGAGGTCCTCTGCGTTGTCCAGGAACAGCTGCCTCAGCCGCTGCAGAATCTCGAGGCGGTCCTGCAGCGTGGTGCCGCGCCACTTACCGTCGTCGAAAGCACGGCGCGCAGCACGAACAGCGGTATCCATGTCGTCGACGGATCCTGCGGGTACTGTCCCGTAGACCTCGCCGGTTGTCGGCGAGATGAGTTCGGTCATTTCGGACGACGCAGGGGCGATCCACTCTCCGTCGACGAAAATCGTTTCGTACGTTGACTTCTGCATGTCCTTCAACTTCTGCATATCGAATGCCTCACGCGTCCGCGGTTGCACGTGTCGCGGTGAGACGGATGTCCCGCGCGACAAGCATGCTCTGAACCTGATTGGTGCCGTCGTAGATCTCGGCGATCTTCGCATCGCGCAGTAGCCGCTCGACACCGAGCGAGACCAGGTCGCCGTCCGGCCCCAGAAGCTCGACGCATCGCGCGGCGACCGTCGTTCCCAATGTCGTGCAGTGCATCTTGACCAACGACACTTCGGCGACGGGCTCGTCGACGCTCGAGTCCACCTGAGCGCACACGGACAGCAGCATCGCCCGCGCCGCCGTGATGTCGCCGCGCAACCGGGCGAGCTCGAACTGCAGGTCCTGCGCATGCAACGTCTTCGACGACAGCAGATCTCGATCCGCAGCCCAGGACACCACTGCGTCGAACGCTCCCTGCGCGAACCCCACGCCCTGCGCCGCTGCGCTGATCCGCGATCGAACGACGGAGCGCAGCAACAGCGGATAGCCGTCGCCTTCCTCGCCCATTCGAGCCGAGACCGGGATTCGGCAGTCCTGGAACGACAACGTCACCGTCGACGCGCCCTTCTGACCGAGCTTCTTCATGGGCGGACCCGGCACGAAGCCGTCGAGAGTCGCCGTGTCGAGCAGAAACGCTGTGATACCCGACTTTCCGAGGGCTGTGTTCACCGTGGCGAACAGAACGATCACGTCGGCGCGGTCACCGTTGGAAATGAACGTCTTCTCGCCGTTGACTACGTAGCTGTCCCCGTCTCGACGCGCAACCGTACGCATCGAACTGACATCGGATCCCGCGCCGGGTTCTGTGAGTGCGATGGATCCAATCGCAGTCGCTGCGCACAGTGCCGGGACCCAGCGCTCACTCTGCTCCCGTGTGCCCTGCAGATGAATCGGGTGAGCGGCGTGCATCTGCGTCATGTAGACGGTTGATGTCGCTCCGCACGCTGCCGAAATACGCAGCAGCGCTTCGGCGTAGGTGGAGGTGCTCGCTCCCGCGCCACCAAGCGACTTCTGCATCTGCAGAATGCCCAGGCCCGCTTCTGCCAACTCGGAGATCGCGGCGGCGGGGAATGTCCCCGTCGCGTCGATCGTCTGTGCTTCGGGAGCGATGGTGCGCGCGATGACCGAATCGACGATGTCGATGATGTCGTAGTCGATGCTGGCCCACGGTGTACTCATGTGTTCTCCTGGTGGAAGACGGGTGCGCGACGCTCTGCGAAGGATGTGATCCCTTCCTGCCCGTCGCGCGCAGCAATGGAGATGGCAGCGAGGGCCGCCTCATGATCGAGCGCTGCAGCACTGAACGCCGACCGCGCCGCATCGAGAATGTTCGCGACCCCGGTTCTGCTTCCCGACGCGATCAGCTCGGCCAGGCGTCGGGCCTCAGCGGTCGAATGCTCCGGCGGCGACGGAGGTACCGAGAGCAGACCGATCTGCCAGGCACGATCCGCGTCGACACGCTCCCCCCCGAGCATCATGAGAAGCGCCGCCGGTTTGCTCACGGACATGGCGAGCCGCTGGGTGCCGCCGAAACCCGGGATGCACCCGATGCGCGCCTCGGGGAGGCCGAATCGACTCCGATCGGACGCCACTACCAGGTGGCAGGACAACATCAACTCGAAACCGCCACCGAGCGCGAATCCGTCGACGTCGGCTATGACCGGGATCACCGAGTCGGCAATGGCTTTCATGGTTCGTTGACCGGCTCGAATGAACGCGTGCGCAGCTTCGACATCGAGCCCGCGGATCTCGTCGAGATCGGCACCGGCGCTGAAGGCTCTGTCCCCACTGCCACGAATGATGATGGCACCGAGGGAATTATCGTGTTGTGCGTCGGTGACTACGCCGAGAATCTCCCCTAGGACGGTGGAGTTGAGTGCGTTCAGTTGGCCCGGACGGGTGATCTCGATGGTCAGCACGCGTCCGGAACGCATGGTGTCGATCACGGAACCCATACGACCTCCTCGTTCGCCAACTGTGCGATCGCCGCATCGTCGAGTCCGATCTCGCTCAGCACAGCCCGGCCGTGTTCCCCGCGCAGAGGTGCCGGAATACGAGACTGCCGATCCTCCGGGTCGGACGCAAGCCGCCATGGCGTACCCACGCCGCGAAACGTACCGGCCACCGGGTGCTCGTAGGAGACGATGGCCCTGCGCGCTTCGACCTGTGGGTCGGAGACCACCTCCGACAATGAGTTGATCTGCGAGCACGGAACACCGACGGCCTGCAGTGTCTTCAGCGCGGCCTCGGACGGCATGGTCTCGAGTCGAGCTTGAAAATGTCCTACCACCTCGTCCCTCTTGGCGCGTCGATCGGCGTTGGTACGCAGATCTTCTCGTCGTCCCAATTCGTCCAACCCGAGCGCCGCGCACGCACGACGCCAGTGACCGTCGTTGCCGATGGCGACCACGATGGGACGGTCGGCTGTCTTCATGGACTGGTAGATGGCCACGACCGAGTCGCGCCCAGAGCACGGTGACGGCTCCGGCTCGCCGGCGAGGTAGCTCGCGATACGCGGTGACATGAATGCCAAATCGGCTTCGAGCAAAGCGATGTCGACGATCTCGCCCTCCCCGGTGCGTTGCTGCTTTACCAGGGCCGACGACACAGCGAACGCAGCGACCGTTCCCGCCGCGACGTCGGACAGGGCTGTGCTGACGCGTTGCGGTACGCCGTCCGCGCCCGTCACGCTCATGATTCCCGATCGGGCCTGTGCTATCAGGTCGTAGCCCGGCAATGCGGAATCGGGTCCGGTGAGACCGAAACCGGAGAATGCACAGATAATCAACTGCGGGAAAGCCTTTCGCAGAGTGTCTGGACTCAAGCCGTGCTTCTCGAGTTTGACAGGATTGATATTCTCGATGAAGACGTCGGCGGTCTCGAGCAGCTTGAACAGGACGTCGCGGCCGGCCTGTCCACGGATGTCGAGGCACATGCTTCGCTTGTTTCGGTTCACCGACAGGAACCAGGCGGCCTCACCGTTGAGGAAGGGAGGGCCCCATCCACGCGCGTCGTCTCCGCGTGTCGGTTCGATCTTGATGACGTCCGCACCCATGTCGGCGAGGTACATCGAGGTCGTCGGTGCAGCGTAGGACGACGAGATGTCGACTACCCGAACACCGGCCAACGGTCCACTCGCTGCGTTCATGTTCTTCTCCGGTTCTGTGTCTGTGTCGCTGTCACAGGAGGCAGCAGTCATGGCAGCACGGCTGCTCGAGGGCCCAAGCCGAGTTGGGCGACTCGTGCGATGTGGAAGCGTCGCCCACCTGCCCTCGACGCGATACCGATGGCATCGCGCAACAATCCGGCGATGGGGTACTCGTCGATGTACCCGTACCCACCGTGCGCCTGAACGGCATCGATGCATACTGCGACAGCGGCGCGGCCGGCGACGGCCGACACAGGTGACGAAGCGGCGCCGTCGAGGGCCAGCACCAGCAGTGCTTCGGTCTCCCTGACTCGAAGATCCATGTCGGCGACCAGGGCACGCAGGCCGACGAAAGACCCGATGGGGACGCCGAACTGGTGACGACCCATGACATAGGCCTGCGACTCGAGCACGGCTCGGCGTGCCGTTCCGACCAGCGCGGCCCCGGTGAACAGGTCCCACCGCGAGACGAGCTCGGAGGCGTCGGCGTCGGCGACGACAGAGCCGGAGGGAAAGGTCACCGAGACCAAATCTGCCTGCGCCAGACCGGATCGCTCGCTGCCAATTGTTCCGACCGAATCGAAAGGCGCTGCGAACACCGATCCGGACTCTGCGTCCCACACCACTGCTCGCTGCGGTTCGAGTGCTGCCGACACGACGGTCGCGGAGCCGGCAAAGGCCAGTCCGAACGACGAGCCGTCCGGTCCTGCGTCGCGGCCGACGTGGTCGGCGGCGTATCGGCCGGCGAGCACGAAGGCGAGTGACGGAGATGTCTGCGCGACCACGCGGACGGTATGAGCAAGCCAGTGCACGCCGTCCGCCTCGTCCGCGACATCGCGCGCGAGATCGAGGAGTCCGGTGCTGTCCAACGCTCCGCGTGAGGCGCTCACCGAGTCGGACGAGTCAGCCACGGACGACGCAACCTTCGTCGCGGTCGTCATGAACGCCTCCAACTCGGGGCTCAGGGCGGTCATCGGTTGAACTTCGATCGGTCGGGCTCACGGCGCTCTTCGAAGGACTCCGACATCTCGGTGGCCTCCTGAGTGCTGCGATATGCAGTGAGCAGGAGGTCGTGAGCCATGCGTGCCTGCCCGACCACACCGGTGTGCCGTCCGGAGAATGCAGCCTTGAGTGCGCTCAACGCGAAGGGGCCACGACGGCGAAGCGTCTGCGCCAGCTCGTGTGCATGTGCGACCGGATCGTCGGCGATGTCGTTGATCAAACCCATGTCCAGCGCCTGCTCAGCGGAGTACTTGCGGTTCAGGTACCACATTTCCTTTGCGCGCCGACGCCCGATCGTTTGTTCCAGGTACCACGTGCCGTATCCGGCGTCGAAGCTTCCGACCATCGGCCCGACCTGACGAAAGATCGAATGCGGCGCAGCGACGGTCAGATCGCAGACGACCTGAAGGACGTTGCCGCCACCGACGGCGAAGCCGTTGACAGCCGCTATCACGGGCTTGGGCATCGTGTCGATGAACTCGTACAGGTCGATCACCGGCATCACGCTCGAGTAGTCGAGTGAGCTGAGCTCTTCGTGCTCACCGCCGATGCAGAAGAACTTGTCGCCGGTCCCGGTCAGCACTGCCGCATCGATGGTGGGCGTCTCTCGCACCATGCGGAACGCGTCGAGCAACTCGCGTGCGGTGGTGAAACGCAGCTTGTTCGCGTTCTCGGGGCGGTTGATCGCAATGGTTGCCACCCCCTCGTCGACGGAGACGACAATGTCTTCGTAGGTCATAGCGGTACCACTTTCTGTTCCGGTCCAGAATATCGCTTTGTAAGACATTTAGTCTGATACTTTCTTTACAGCAACGTACATTGTCATACAGATAGAAGCAACAAGATTTGTCCGGCGCGCGGCCCCGCCAACAACTTCCGGGAGACACACATGACCACAGCATCCACCCCGATCTGCGTTGTGGGCGCAGGAACGATGGGGCGTGGGATCGCGCAGACCGCGCTCTCCGCGGGCCACTCGGTAACACTTGTGGATCCGCAGGAAGCACAGCTGAAGGCCGCGACCGACGACATCGGGACCCGGTTGGCGAAGCGGCAGCCTGCCATCGCGGCTTCCCTGGACAGTCTGCTGAACACCTGCACGTCGATGGACCTCGCTCCCCAGCATCCGAACACGGTGGTCATCGAGGCCGTCCTCGAGTCGCTCGACGTCAAGGCCGCGGTCTTCACCGCGGCTGCCGACCACTTCGGCCCTCAGTGCATCCTCGCGACGAACACCTCGTCGCTGTCCGTCTCCGAAATCGCCGCCCGCTCCCCACTCCCCAGCCGAGTCGTCGGCATGCACTTCTTCAATCCGGTGCCGGTGATGAAGCTGGTCGAGGTCGTCACCGGGCTGCAGACCGACCAGCAGGTTGCGGACGACATCGACACGCTGGCGGTTGCGTGGGGCAAGACGGTCGCGCGGGTCACCAACGCACCTGGCTTCATCGTCAACCGGGTCGCGCGCGGCTTCTACGGCGAACCTCTTCGGCTTCTGCAGGAATCCGTGGCCTCTCCCGCCACACTCGACGCGATCATCCGCGGCGCTGGCCAATTCAGGATGGGCCCGTTCGAGCTCATGGATCTCATCGGCAACGACGTCAATGCCGCCGTGACGAGGACCGTGTGGACGGCCTTCAATTTCGACCCCCGCTTCGAACCGTCGCGCATCCAGGACGAGCTCGTTGCGGCGGGCCGCTACGGACGCAAGCGTGGCCACGGCTTCTACTCCTATGCCGACGGTGCCACCGCGGACGCCCCCGCGCAGGTGGTGGCCGGGGCACTGCCCGGTGAGTCGATTCGACGAGGCGACAGCCCCGAACTCGACACTCTGGTGGAGCGAGCGCGCGTCGCGGTCACACGCGAGGAAACGGCACTGAGCGCGCGGGGCGAACTGGTACTCGACGGAACCGTAGTCGTGATCACGCGTGGCCGAACCGCGCGTTCCGAGTCGGCCGAGCGAGGCGGCGTACCCGTCGTCGTGCTCGACCGCTGCATCTCGGTGGCGTCCGCCACCGGTATCGCGATCGCATCCTCGCACCCCGAGGTGCTCTCGACCGTTGCGGCGATGCTCGAACGTGCAGGCATCGCCGCCCACCCCGTGTCCGATGTGCCGGGACTCGTGCTGGCTCGAACTTTGGCAGTCGTGGCGAACGAAGCGTGGGAGACCACCATGCACGGAGTGGCTACCCCCGACGACATCGATGTCGCCATGATGCTCGGCACGAACTACCCTGCCGGCCCGTTCGAATGGACGCGCGACTGGTCGCGGGCCGCAGTACTGGAACTGCTCGACGCGCTGTGGTCGAGCTACCACGACACCCGGTACCGAGCCAACCGCCTACTACGCGATTGACGGGAACCCGACATTCGGCGGTCTCGATTGCGAGGTTTGCGTCGCCCCGGCGGTTCACGGGAGGCGATTTCCAGACGATACTATGATCCATGACACAGTCGAGCGGAGCGTCGCGGCTTCCCCGACCCGAGATCGACGCCGAACTCCGGGCTGGGCTCGCCATCGTGGGTGGAGTCTTCCCGCCGACGATCACTCCTGACCTCATCGCCTTCATGCGGCGGTCGTACGCGTCGCCGCCCCTCCCCGACATCCTGCAGGGGCACCTCGTGGACCACCTCGAGCACGTGGTCCGCGGCCACCTCGGCGACGAGATCGTCGTATCGGTATTTCGCTCCCCCCGCCACGGCGGCCCGCGGCCGGTGATCCTATACGCCCATTCGGGAGGGCTCATGTTCGGCGACAGATTCAACGCGCTGGCACTGAACCTCGACTGGGTCGAACGCCTCGGTGCAGTCCTCGTGTCGCCGGAATACCGGTTGGCACCGGAGTTTCCGGACCCGTACGCACGCGAAGACCTGTTCTCGACACTGCGGTGGATCGTAGACAACGCATCGCCCCTTGGGGTGGACACCTCGCGCATCATGGTTGCCGGAGCCAGCGCCGGCGGCGGCCTCGCGGCTGGACTCGCTCTTGCTGCGCGCGACCGCGGCGGACCACGCCTGTGCGGTCAGTTGCTGATCTACCCCATGCTCGACGACCGCGGAACTGCCGTATCGACAAAGCAATTCGATGCCGTGGGCGTCTGGGACCGAGTGAGCAACGAGACCGGATGGCGCGCGGTGCTCGGCGAGCAGTACCGGACAGACGACGTCTCGCCCTACATCGCCCCGGCCCGCGCAACGGACCTCGCCGGCCTTCCACCTGCGTACATCGACGTCGGATCGGCCGAGATCTTCCGGGACGAGGCCGTCGACTATGCGACCTCCCTTTGGCACGCAGGAACCGACGCAGAGCTGCATGTGTGGAACGGCGGGTTCCACGCCTTCGACATCTTCGCTCCGCACACGACTCTCGCCCAGGGCATGATCCGCACCCGCAACGCGTGGGTCGAGAACCGCCTCGCCGATTGATTTTTCGCTCATCCCCGAGAAAAGGAGAATCAGCATGACCGCATCACAGGTCGACCGCTCGACCTTCGAATCCGCAATCGACCCTGTTCTGAACAACGCTCCCGCATCGGTACCGGGCGTCGTCGCCGGCGTCACCGACAGGAACGAGACGTTGTATCTGAAGGCTTCCGGGTACCGAGACGTCGGTGCGAAGAGCGAGATGACCACCGACAGTGTCTTCGCGATCTTCTCGACCACGAAGGCGTTGACCGGAGTTGCCGCGTTGCAGCTGCGAGAGCAGGGACTGCTCGACTTCGACGCGCCCGCAAAGGAATATGCGCCGGCACTGGGCGAGGTGCAAGTGTTGGACGGGTTCGACGACGAGGGCCGACCCGTACTCCGTGCACCCAAGCGTGACATCACGACGAAGCATCTGCTCCTGCACACCGCCGGGTTCGGGTACGACTTCTTCAACGAGAAATACAACCGCCTCGCGGTCGAGCACGGCCAGCCCAGCATCGTCACCTCGAGCCGTAAGGCCCTGCAGACTCCGTTGCTGTTCGATCCCGGCGAGCAGTGGGAGTACGGCAGCAACATCGACTGGGCGGGGCAAGTGATCGAGGGGATCACCGGCAAGAGGCTCGGCCAGGTGATGCAGGAACGCATCCTGGCGCCGCTCGGCATGAACGACACCGCGTTCACCCTGTCGGACCGCACCCGCGATCGCGTGGCGACCATGCACCAGCGGGAAGCCGACGGTGCACTGACCCCCACGGACTTTGCGCTCCCCGACCCCGAGGTGGATATGGGTGGACATGGCCTGTATTCGACTGTCGGTGACTATCTTTCGTTCATCAGGATGTGGCTGAACGACGGGGCGTCCGCCTCGGGCGAGCAGATCCTGCGGCCCGAGACGGTTGATTTCGCACTGCAGAATCACCTCGGTGATCTGAAAGTCAAGATGCTTCCCGGGGTTATCCCGTCGCTCAGCAACAATGCCGAATTCTTCCCCGGCATGCCCAAGTCCTGGAGCTACACGTTCATGATCAACGACGAAGACGCACCCACGGGCCGACCAGCCGGAAGCAACGCCTGGGCGGGACTTGCGAACCTGTACTACTGGATCGATCGGCGCAACGGAATCGGCGGGTACTGGGCCACCCAAATCTTCCCGTTCGCCGATGCGGGATCCGTCGGCGGGTATCTCGATTTCGAGAAGGCCACCTACAGCGCTCTCCATGGCTGACAATGGGTAGAACACGATAGAGAGCGGCGGAAGGGGCCGAATGCAGGAGCTACTCGGCAAGATCTCGGCACTCGACCCCGACGCGAGCCTCGGAATTCGTGTGATCGCCTGTTTCGACGAGCTCATCAGAGGAAACGTCAACAGTCGTGCGCTGCTCAGCACCGCAGCGTCGCTCGCAGGATGCCCCGCAGGGCTGCAGGTGGACGACCCTGCACGAACGATGCGCATGACACCCGGCGGTGAAGAGCTCGACGGTCCGGGACCCGGCACGGTGCTTTCCTACGAGCTTCCCGGTAACGCCGAGGTGTGGCTGGAACGGCAGGGCGCGCCCCACCCGAACGACGCCATCATCGTCGAGCGTTTGGCTCTGTCCATCGGTGTCAGGCTGGGCATGGAGCGCCGCGACCTCGAACCCCGTCGAGACCTGGGGACCGCCCTGGACGCGCCGCGAGACCCAATGGAGCGTCGAGCAGCAGCAGAACGACTTGGCCTGAGAACAGGACAGTCCTACCGCATCGTGGCTGCGCCGCTGTTCGCGGTGTGGCAATCCCATCCGTCCGGGGCCGGCGACGTGGTCAACACCGCGTACGGCGCGATCCACATCGTGGTCGTCGACGCGCACGCCGACCGCCTCGACGTTCGCCCTTCGGGTGCTGGAATCGCGGTGGGGATCGACGATCTGGACTTCTCGCTACGCACGGCGATGGTCGCTCTCCAACTGTGTGACGGGGACAAAGAACCGTTCGTCGACGCGGATCGATACACCGGGATCGTGGAGTTGCTCGCCGATTCCTCCGAACGCCGAGCGGGACCCGACGTGCGCGCGATCGCGGACGTGATGAACCACCCGTGGGCGCGGTCGACGCTCTCCTCGACGCGCCGTCGATCCGTCAGGCTGCCCGCCTTGCCGGGGTCCATCACAGCACCATGCAGTCTCGGGTCGATTGCGTGCAGGACATCATGTCCTTCGATCCGATGTCCGGTTACGGCGGAATTCGTCTTGGACTTGGGTATTTGCAGTACCGACTGGCCACATCACATGTCCTCGAGCTGCCGCCACCGATACATCACTCGGGCGGATGATCAGGCCGTGTAACGCTCCATGACCGCCAGAATTCCGGCCCGGACATCGGGGCGGGCGATCAGCGAGATATTTGCCGCCAGGCTTGCGCGAAGGGCCGTGTCGAGCTCGACCGTGGACCTCGTACGAACGATCTTCTTGACACTCGCGTACGTAGCCGACGGCCCTTTCGTCATCTCTCGGGCCACCTCGATGGCTCGGTCGGACAGAGCGTCGGGTTCGCATACCTCACTGACCATGCCCAGTGCGAGAGCCCGGTCGGCAGTGATGAACTCGCCCGTCGCAAGCATGCGCAGCGCGGCGGCCGGACCGATGAGAGACGGTAGGAGGTACGCACCGCCCGCTACCGGAACCATACCGAGATTGACGTAGCTCTCGGCAAATCGCGCCCTCGACGACGCAAGCCGCACGTCACAGGCGAGCCCGAAGTCCAGACCTCCTGCAGTTGCGGCCCCGTTGTATGCAGCGACTACCGGAACCGCTGCACCCCAAAGCAATCGAACGGTGTGCTGCACGGCAGGCATCCAGGTTGCGGCGAGGTACTCCATCAACCCATCCGGACCGTCGGCGTTGTAGACGTCGTACATCTCTCGAACGTCAGCGCCAGCGCAGAAGACCTTGCCGGTACCAGTGAGCACCACCGCAGACACCGAGTCGGACTCCGCGAGTTCTGCCACCGCTTCGCCCATGCGTCGCACGACGTCCGGGGTCACCGAATTTCCTCTGTCCGGCCGGTTCAGTCGGACAGTTCCGATTTCTTCTGCCACCGATACGACGATGTCCGTCACGTCATTTCTCCACTCTGGTCACGTTGGCCGGCACACCGCTCGGGTCCGCAACCCACGACTGCACGATCTTCTTGATGTCGCCTCGCGCGATCTTCGACTCTCCCGAGGCGCGTGGAATGGGATCCGGTGACACGAATATGTGACCAGGCCGCTTGAATCCGGCGAGGTTGTTCTTCAGCCACGCGTCGAGGTCGGCGCCGACGGACTCCCAGGGCTCGGACAGGTGCACGTATGCCGCCGGAGTCTCCCCCCACTTCGCGTCGGGAACACCGACCACCACGGCTTCGCGGACGGCTGCGTGCTTCTCGAAAGCCCGCTCGATCTCCACCGGTTGAATGTTCGTACCACCGGTGATGATCGTTTCGCTCGCGCGACCGACGATGTAGATGCGCCCCGACTCGTCGAGGTGACCGAGATCGGAAGTGCGCCACCACCCGTCGGGAAGCAACCGTTCGGCGTGCTCGTCCTCGGAGCCGAGCAGTGTGCTCGCGACGCTCGGTGTCCTGATCACCAGTTCGCCGTCGACACCCGGTTCAGGACTGTCGAGGACCACGCCGTCGGTGTAGACGGAGAACTCCACACCGGGAACCGGCCGCCCGATCGACGCCCAGAGTTCGCGCTGCTTCATGTCGGTCCGCGACAGCAGCGTCGTCGATGCGGGCGCTTCCGTCTGGCCCCAGCACTGAATCAACGCGTCGGTGTGTTCCCCCACCACCTCGAGCGCGGGCAGAGCCGCCGGCTCACCAGCGAGCATGAGGCAACTGAGCGACGACCCTCGCAGTGCGGCCAGTCCTGCGAGCGTGCTCATGCGTCGCAGCATCGTCGGGACCGCGAACATCCAGGTGATCCCTCGCCCGACGATCACATCGAGCATCTGCTCCGCATCGAAGCGGTCCATGAACACGTTGGTGCCGCCGCAGAGCAGGGTGGGCAGAACGCTCCAGCCACCGGCGTACACCAGCGGCGCAACTTGCAGCGTTCGCGGCCTGTCGACCGGTCCACTGCTGCTCATCACCCAGGTGTTCCCGAGGATCGCCGCACGAGCACCTCGATGAGAGATGGCTATCCCCTTGGGTTTTCCGGTGGAGCCGGAGCTGAAGCGAATGTGATAAAGGTCGTCGGGACCGGTCGCGGCCTGTACGGATGTCGGTGCGCCGCCTGCGACGATCCCGGCGAACATCAGCCATCCGTCCCGTGGCCCGATGTGCACTCGCAGGATGTCGGCGCCGTCGAGAACCTCGTCGAGTACGGCAGACGATGCGTCGTCGGCCACGACAAGACGAACGTCCGCCAATTCGATGCACCGACGGAGCTCGTTCGGAGCGAACCGATGATTGAGGGGAACTTTGACGAGTCCTGCTTTGAGCAAAGCGAATTCGAGCACCACGTACTCGACGTGGTTCTGCGCCACGTATGCGACGCGACTGCCCGGCGTCAGGCCGAGGCCTATAAAGGCGTTGGCCAAGCGGTTCGACGAGAGCACTAGTTCGGCGATGGTCAACCGATGCTGTCCGGCAATGTCTTCCGCAGCCACCTCGTGCCCGGGGCGACGTTGGATCTGACTCATCAACTGGACGACGGTCTGGGCGACCGCCGGTGACTGCGCACTCATCATCAACCTTGGCCGAAGCCGATTGGCATGGTCGCCAGTGACAGCCCGCCGTCGACCACGATGGTCTGGCCGTTGATGACAGCGCTCTGGGGAGAGCACAGGAACGCCATGACCTCGGCGACCTCGGCCGGTGTCGGGTACGCACCCGACGGGGTCTGCGCGAGCCACTGCTTCGCGTAATCGTCCCACGCGTCGCCTGCGTAGTAACGGAAGGAGTCGGTGTCGATCGGTCCTGGGCAGACTCCGATCGTGCTCACCCCGTTGGCGGCCAACTCGACCGCAAGGTACTTCACGATCGTCTCCATCGCAGCCTTGGCCGCGCCGAGGAGGCCGTGTCCCGGGAGGACGCGGAAGCTGTCCCAACCGCTGACAGCCATGACGCGACCGCCACGGTTCATGTGTGGCAGAGCCAGTCGAACCAGGTCGAGGAAGCCCTGCACCGTGATGCCCATGGTCTTCTCGATGTGACGTCCGTGAATGTCCATCAGCGGCTTGAACGCGCTGGCTGCGGCGTTGGCCACGACGACGTCGAGGGAGCCGAAGCGGTCGACCGCGTGTCCGATCATGGCCTCGACGGCGGCAGTGTCGGACACGTCCGCCTGCACAGCGAGTGCCTTTCCTCCCGCCGCTTCGATGGCATCGACGGTCTGGCTCGCGGCCTCGGTGTCGCGGCGGTAGTTGACGACGATGTTTGCGCCTTCACCGGCGAGACGCAACGCGAGTTGCTGCCCCATTCCGCGGGAACCGCCGGTGATCAGGACCGTTTTGTCACGCATGGGGTGAACGACCTCTCGGTGTCGGATTGGAGAAACTCGTGATCGGAATGGCAAGGCGGCGCGTCATGAGCCCATCGTCAATCCTCCGCCGACGCACAGGGTCTGCCCGGTGACGTAGCTGGCACCGTCGCCCGCGAGATATGCGATCGCAGCGGCGATTTCGGACGGCTCACCCGCTCGACGCATCGGCACGCCCCTCAGAATGCTGCCCAGCACCCCACCGTCCGCGCCGTCACCGGATACCAGACCTTGCTCCTCGAGCAGGGGGGTGGCGGTGATACCCGGTGCCACTGCGTTGACGCGGATCCCGAAGCGGGCCCACTCACGAGCGAGCGACTTGACCAACGCGATGATGCCGGCTTTGGCCGCCGAGTAGACGGCTTCGCCGGAGGTGCCGACCGTGCCTGCTTCGGACGAGGTCAGCACGATGCTTCCGCCGCTGTCCTTCATCACGCGACCCGCGGCCGCCGACAGGTAGATCGCCGACATCAGGTTCACGTCGATGATGCGACGCCAGTAGTCCGGAGACTCGTCGAGGAACTTCGTGATCGCCGTCCACCCGACGGTGGAGACGACAGTATCCAGATGCCCGACGGCCTCGACGGCGGCCGCGACCAGTGCGTCGCAGGCCTCCGGGTCGGTCGCGTTCCACGACTGTCCCAGGTCGATGATCCCGTCCACTTCGGCGGCGAGTGCTGCCACCGACTGCGCATTGAGATCCGCCGCGACGACGCGAACTCCCGCGCCCGCCAATTCGATGGCGCTCGCGCGTCCGATTCCGGATCCCGCTCCCATCACCAGCGCGGTGCGGGTGCCATTACGTTCTGTCATCGACGATTCTCCTGTAGAACTCGAATACGCTGGTCGGTCGTGGTCGCGGTCACACGCAAAAATATCATGATGCGTATTGTCTGACAATACTATTGCTGTTAATCAGCGAGTTCGTCGTGCGCCCACGACAGGGCCTCCACCACAGGTACGAGGCCGAGGCTCGTGCCGAGTTGGAGGATGACGATCTGTTCTATCTCCTCCAGCGTCGCGCCTGCATCCTTCGCGCGCGTGCAATGCACGCGGAAGCCTCCCTCGTTCCGCGTGACAGCAAAGCCCACCAGCAGACTGAACTCCCGCTGTTTCGGTTCGAGAGTGCCGTACGCGTCGGCGGCCACGCGCAGACCACGGAAGGCATCGGCAACGTCCGGCGCGGTTTCGCGAAGACGGTCCAGATTGGAGACGAACACATCCTGCTTGCTCAACGGGTAACGCACGTCCATCGAATTCACTCCTCTGTTCGTTGTGTGGCGGGGTCGGAACGGTCGATCGATCGCTTCAGGGCAGGCACGTTGTAGCCATCGGCGTATTCGGCGGCAGATTCCTGGATCGACGCTTGGGGTGCCCGCGCGTACAGCCTGCGGCGACTGACGAAAGTGCCTGCCTGCCGGTGTATTCGGACAGCCGACTCGACTGCGGTCACGAGCGAGACGGTTCCGTCGAGGAGCGGTGCACCGTCGACGTCGCGGATCCCCACTGCATTGAGGAACGCGGTCAGGCGACCACCCGCGGGGATGACCACCTCTGCCCCTTTGTCGAGGGACGCTCGCGCCGCCGCGACGAAGGAGTCGATCGCTTTCTGGCGCTTGCTGTCATCGGAGAAGCACGCATCGAGTTCGTGCGGAGTCAGGCCCATGCATTCGATGCTCGCGAGCCGGTCGCGCAATCCGTATCTGGCGACGTTCTCCTCGAAGCGACCGCCGAAGTAGGGATTGACTCCTACGAGCGAGAACTGACTGCCCATCATGCAGGCCGTCAACATCGAGGTCTCCCCGAGACCCAGCACCGGGATATCGACCATCGACCGTGCCTCGCGAAGCGCCGGATCGAGGATGTTGCCGATCGCCACCGCGTCGAAGCCGTCCTGTTCCGCAGCCACGACGGAGTCGAGGATCGACACCCAGTCGAGTACTTCGAAGAACCGAAAGCTGTCGATGCGACCGACCCGCGTGCCTCGGAGCTCGAACTCGACGTCCGGTGACTTCACCCCGTCGATATAGGTCCGCAGATACGGAAAGTAGTTGGGTGAGTATTTCTCCCGAGACATGCTCAGATACAGGATCTTTGCCACGTCAGACCACCCGCTCGAAGATCGCAGCCAGTCCTTGACCGCCGCCCATGCACATGGTCTCCATCCCGTATCGCGACTCACGTCGATCCATCTCCCGCAACAGGTTCGCGAGAATACGACCTCCCGTCGCTCCGATTGGGTGGCCGAGCGAGATGCCGGAGCCGTTGACATTGACGCGGTCCAAATCGGCGTTGCTCAATTCCCATCCGCGGAAGCAACCGATCACTTGAGCAGCAAAAGCCTCGTTCAATTCGATTAGATCGATGTCTTTCCAGGACAACGACGCCCGCTCGAGGGCCCGACGTGCCGCCGGAACAGGGCCGATACCCATCAGCTCGGGCTCAACGCCGGCCAGGGACCAGCTCACGAGCCGCGCCAACGGACGCAACCCGAGCTGCTCGGCCTTCCCTGGCGTCGTCACGATCGCTATTGCGGCCGCGTCGTTCTGACCGCTGGAGTTGCCGGCCGTGACCGACGCGCCGGGCAGGGTCGCTCCCATTATCGGTTTCAGCCGCGAGAGTGACTCGATTGTGGTGTCCGGGCGCGGATGCTCGTCTTGGGAGACGGTGAGTGGCTCACCTTTCCGACCCGGAACGACTACAGGGATCATCTCGTCCTCGAACAGCCCGGCGTCGATGGCCGCAGCAGCGCGCTGCTGCGACCGCAACGCCCACTCGTCCTGCTGTTCGCGCGTGACAAAGTACTTCGCTGCAACGTTCTCGGCGGTCTCGATCATTCCGCCCCGAACTGGGTACCGCCGCCCTCCAGAATTGCTACGCGGGCTCGCGAGCCGATCACGGAGATCGGGCAGACCGCCTGAGTTCCATCGGGCATTCGGCATGTAGTACTCCGCTTGACTCATACTCTCGGCACCGCCGGCCAGCACCAGATCAGAGCCCCCGGTAGCGACCTGCATGCATGCGTACAGCACAGCCTGGAGACCGGACCCGCAGCGCCGGTCTATCTGTAGACCTGGCACTGACACATCGAGACCGGCGTCGAGTGCTGCAATCCTGCCGATGGCGGCTGCCTCGCCGTTCGGGTAGCCCTGGCCGAAGATGACATCGTCGATATCCTTGGCAGTCAGACCAGTGCGATCGACCAGACCTTTCATCACCGTCGATGCGAGGGACGTCACCGGGACGTCCTTGAAGATGCCTCCGTAGCGGCCCACCGGCGTACGGATCGGCTCGCAGATCACTGCATCGGTCATGCTTGTTCCTTTCACTGTTCAGACGCTCGCTTCTCCGCCGTCAACCGCGATGGTCTGCCCGGTCAGAAAATTCGGTGCCGTGAGCGCCAGGTACGCCACGACGTTGGCGAGTTCGTCCGGCGTGCCCATGCGGTAGGCCGGAATGCGGCGCATGACCTTGGCCATGGCTGCGTCGTCGGCGCGGAGTTCGGCATTGATATCGGTTGCGAAGTAGCCAGGCGCAACGGCATTCATCTGCGCACCGAACCGCGCCCATTCCGCAGCGACGGACCGGGTGAAGTTGATGACGGCACCTTTGGACGCGCAGTACGCGGAATATCCAGGCCGGCCAAGCAACCCGAACACCGAAGCTACGTTCACCGCGCGACCGGAGCCAGCCAGAGCGAAACGTCGTCCGGCCTCACGACTGCACAGGAACATGCCGCGGACGTTGGTGTCGAAGATGCGGTCCCATTCGGCCTCGTCGAGATCGACAAGATTGACGCGGTTGGCGATACCCGCGTTGTTCACCAGCACGTCGATCCGGCCGAAGACTCTCTCTGCGTCCTCGAACAGTCCCGCCACGGAGTCGGAATCGGTCACATCCGTCACGCGCACCAGGGCGCGACCGCCCTGCGCTTCGATGGTGGACTTCACGCTTTCCAGCGGCTCGATCGATCTTCCGGCGAGGACAACCGGGGAGCCCTGACGCGCAACCTCCAGCGCTATCGCCTCACCGAGCCCTCGCCCAGCACCAGTAACGACTACTACCGAATTAGACATGCATGTAATATGTCTGACATCTAGTACCTTAGTCAAATGGATTCACAGAGGAGATACAGATCATGAGCCGACTCGCGCGAACAACGGGACTGACTGCAGAGCAGGACGAGATACTCGATGTCGTTCGACGCTTCGTCGAGAAGAAGATCATTCCCGTCGCAACCGAGTTGGAACATGCAGACGAGTATCCGACGGAAATCGTCGAGGGACTCAAGGACTTGGGAATTTTCGGACTCATGATCCCGGAGGAGTACGGCGGCCTCGGCGAGTCACTGCTGACCTATGCACTGGTGGTCGAAGAGATTGCCCGTGGCTGGATGAGCGTGTCAGGTGTCATCAACACCCACTTCATCGTGGCGTACATGTTGACTCAGCACGGCACCGAGGAACAGAAGCAGCGCTACCTGCCGCGGATGGCCACCGGCGAGGTTCGCGGCGCGTTCTCGATGTCCGAGCCCGGGCTCGGTTCGGACGTGGCGGCCATCTCCACCAAGGCCAAGCGGACGGCCGAGGGATACGAGATCACCGGGCAGAAGATGTGGCTGACCAACGGCGGCTCTTCGAATCTCGTTGCCGTGCTGTGCAAGACGGAAGACGGCTCCGACTCGGTCTACAGGAACATGACGACGTTCCTGGTGGAGAAGGAACCCGGATTCGGCGAGACCGCACAGGGCGTGACCATCCCCGGCAAGATCGACAAGATGGGCTACAAGGGCATCGACACCACCGAGATGATCCTCGATCACCATCGGGTGGACGAAACTCAGGTGCTGGGCGGCGACACCGGGAAGGGCTTCTATCAGATGATGGACGGCGTCGAGGTGGGACGCGTCAATGTGGGCGCGCGCGCAGTGGGAATCGCCAATCGCGCGTTCGAGTTGGGCGTCAAATACGCCCAGCAGCGCGAGACCTTCGGCAAACCGATCGCCCAACACCAGGCGATCTTGTTCCGCATCGCCGAGATGGCCACCAAGGTCGAGACCGCACACTCGATGGTGGTGCGTGCGGCTCGACTGAAAGATGCCGGAGAGCGGATGGACGTCGAAGCAGGAATGGCGAAGATGGTGGCCAGCGAATACTGCAATGAGGTCGTTCAGGCCTCGTTCCGCATTCACGGTGGCTACGGATACTCGAAGGAGTACGAGATCGAAAGGCTCTACCGCGAAGCGGCTTTCATGTTAATCGGTGAGGGCACGACGGACATCCAGAAGATCATCATCGGGCGCGCGATGCTCGCCGAGTACAAGATCTGACGCCGGTCGCGGCGGAACGATTGTGATCGTTCCGCCGTGCGGCTGGGTGAGCACATGCAGAACTGGACGTGGCCCTCGCGGGTCACGTCCAGTTCTGCTCGAATGCGGTGCCGCGTCAGACGGTCTTCGCGATGTACACGTCACAGGGGGCATGCGCGGCAACGGCACTGGCGACACTGCCGAGGACCCGTGCCAGACCCTGAGTTCGTCGATTTCCCACGACGATCAATTCGGCGTCGAGCCGGGTGGCCTCGTCGACCAGTGCAACCGCGGGACGGCCCTGCACCACGGACGTCGTCACACGCGGGGCAATGACTCGAAGCGCGACGGCTGCGTCACCGACGATCGCCTCCGCGAATTCACCCGACGTCACGAGCGACGATCCGGGCCTGTCGGGGAATTCCTTCACAGCGCCGCTGTCGACGGCGTTCACGAGATGAAGTCTCGCTCCTAGGCTGTGTGCGATCTCGGCCGCTCGGCGGGCCGCTCGCATCGAGGCGTCGCCACCGTCCACTCCGACAACGATGATGCTTACCACGGTCGCTCCTGATTCTGACCAGCTAAAGGTCGATTGATGAAAGGTGTTGCAGCGGTTACATTCCGCCGTCGACCGCGATGTCCTGGCCGGTGATCATGTCGGCCTGCGGTGTGGACAGGAAGACGGCGAGGTTGGCGATGTCGACCGCAGCGATCCGACGTTTCATGCTCTGGTTCTCGATCACCCAGTCGTGGTATTCCTGCTGCTTGTCGCCACGGTCGCGGTATTCGGCATCCGAGAGGACGGCACCCGGCGAGATGCCGTTCACGTTGATGAGGTAATCACCCAGTTCGCGGGCCATGCCCTTGATGAGTCCGTACATTGCACCCTTGGACGCGATATACGGCACGTAGCCGGTCCACCGACCCGTGAGGGTGAGGGACGTGATGTTGACGATCTTGCCGTAATTCTTGGCCTTCATGTGCTCAGAGCACACGCGCGACAACACGAATACAGCCGAGGAGTTGACCCTCACCTGATCCTCGTACTCCTTGATGGTGAACTCGGCGTGCGGCTTGAAGATCACCAGCGCGGCGTTGTTGACCAGTACGTCGACCCCGCCGATCTCGTCGGCCAGGGCCTTGACCGAGGTCTCGATGCCGGCCAGGTCAGCGAGATCGCACCCGAAGTAGCGGATGCCCTCGCCGATACCGTCGAGCGTCTTCTGCGCATCGGGTGCGTCGGGACGATCCAACGCGATGACGGTGGCCCCCTCCTCGACATACCGGCCCACAAGAGCCTGGCCGATGGTGCCCAGAGCGCCCGTGATCAAGACGTTCTTGCCTGTCAGTGAACCCACGATTCTTCCTTACGTCGTTCTGTGCCCGAAGCCGCCGATCAGTGAGGTCGGCGTCCGGGTGGTCATGATGTATAATGTCAGACAGTTATACCTACGTCAATAAGCGCGCCGCCGCCCGCCGATCTTGGCGTTCAAATACAGGATAGGTTACGGTCTTACATTTGACGTCCAGTTTCGATTTTGGCACACGCACGGAGGCTTGAAGTGGAACATTTCGGACAGCTCTACGTCGGTGGTCAATGGATCGCACCCAGCGGTGACGGCACCCGCACTCTGGTCGATCCGACGTCCGAGGAACCGTGGGCCACCGTGGCCTCCGGAGGTGGGGTTGCCGATGTCGATCACGCCGTGGCAGAAGCGAAACGCGCGTTCGCGAGCTTCTCCAAGACCACCGTCGACGAACGCATCGCATTGATCGATCGAATCATCGCCGCGTACGAGCGCCGCGAGCCACAACTCGCTCAGCTGATCGCCCAGGAGGTGGGTGTTCCGGTCTCCTTCAAGGCGCAGGTGACCGGGCCCGCGGGGCACATGAAGGTTGCTCGCGACCTCATCCGCGGCTACTCGTTCCAGCACGAGTTGGCCGACACCCTCGTCAGGCGCGAGGCCATCGGTGTCTGCGCTCTGATCTCACCGTGGAACTGGCCTATCCAGACGTCGGTCATCAAAGTGATCTACGGAATCGCCGCCGGCTGCACGATGGTGCTGAAGCCGTCGGACGCCTCTCCCGCGTCCGGTGTCGCGCTGGCCGAGATCATGCACGAGGCCGAAACGCCTCCCGGTGTTTTCAACCTGATCGTCGGTCGAGGAAGCGTCGTGGGCGATGCCCTTTCGCGCCACCCCGATGTCGACATGGTCTCGTTCACCGGTTCGACCGGCGCCGGCGTCAAGGTCGGCGAGTCGGCGGCTCGCACCATCAAGCGCGTCTGCCTCGAACTCGGCGGCAAATCGGCGAACATCGTCCTAACCGACGGCGACCTGGAGAAGGCTGCGCGGTGGAACGTACAGCGGGGCTTCTCCAACAGCGGCCAGTCATGCCACGCACCGAGCCGGCTTCTCGTGCACGAGTCGCAGGTGAAGGACATCATCCCGTTCATCACGGACGAGATCGGTCGGATGCGCCTCGGCGACCCCCGAGACCCTGCCACGACCCACGGTCCGCTCGTGCACGCCCAGCAATACAACAGCGTGCAGAACCACATCGAGACAGGCCTGAACGAGGGCGGAAGTCTGGTCGCCGGCGGCTTGGGCAGAGCAGACGGCTTCGATCGTGGATTTTTCTGCAAGCCAACCGTTCTCGCGGACGTGGATCGCGAGATGACCCTTGCCAAGGAAGAAATCTTCGGCCCGGTGCTCGTCGTCATGCCGTACCGAACCGAAGCGGAGGCACTCGACATCGCGAACGATTCGATCTTCGGCCTCGGCGGCTACGTCTTCAGCGAGAACCGCGACCGCGGTTACGAATTCGCCTGTGGAATCCGTGCGGGACGGGTGTCGTTCAACGGCGCGAACACCAATTCGGTGACGCCCATGGGCGGCTACAAGCAGTCCGGTATCGGTAGGTCGATGGGCGAGTACGGTCTCGAGGAGTACCTCGAGGTCAAGTCCATCTACGGCTTCGACGGAGAATGACACCTCACTCGCGGGGAATGCGTTCCCCGCGAGTGAGGCTCCTGGTGACCGCAACACCGAAGAGAAGTACGAGCGAGATCGCGACGACCACCCAACCGGTGTGACGAATGCCGTCGTCCCCCACGCTGGGGCCCGCGGTGAACTGCAGAACCACGGCGGCCAGGTTCGCTCCCAGGAATTGCACCGTGCGATACATACCCATGGCGGTTCCGACTTCCTCGAGGGAAGTCGCGGAGTTGACCATGTTCTGGTTGCTCAGGTTGTTGAACCCGCTCGGAACGCCGAGGACTGCGGCGACCAGCAGCACCACGACGATGGGTGCCGTCGTCCGTTCCACGATCGCCAGGAGCAGTCCCCCTGCGGTCAACGCGACTGACCCGACCGTGAGCGTGATTCGAGGACCGCACCGCCGTAACACTTTCGAGGCGACGTA
Source organism: Rhodococcus sp. 15-2388-1-1a (assembly GCF_002259145.1). Classification (NCBI taxonomy): domain Bacteria; kingdom Bacillati; phylum Actinomycetota; class Actinomycetes; order Mycobacteriales; family Nocardiaceae; genus Rhodococcus; species Rhodococcus sp. 15-2388-1-1a. Next base: position 109,830 of record NZ_NPFP01000054.1, read on the forward strand.
CGTCGACAAGATTCCCACCGCGGCGACCGGCAACATCGTGAGGCCGGTCTGAGTCGCGCTCATGCCACGTTGGTATTGCAACCACTGGGGAACCGAGAAGAACACCGAATAGAACGCGACGTAGGTGAGCAATGTTCGGACCAACGTGGCGCTCAACGAACGATTGTGGGCCAGCGCCCGCACATCGATGAAGGGCTCATCGGTATGCCATTCTCGGACGACGAAAAGGACCAGGGCGATCGCCGGAACAGCGAGCAGGAACCACGGCGGCGATCCCCCGGCCGAAAGCAGGAACATCATGGTGGTGGATGTGAGCACGACGAACAGGCCGACTCCGAGCAGATCCAGCGAACGAACCAGGCTGCGTCGCGAATCACTCTGTCGTGCTGTCGAATCCGGAGCGACGTAGCGAAGTACTGCAGCTCCGCTGAGGGCTATGACCGGCAGGTTGATCCATAGGATCGATTGCCAGCCGAACGTTCCGACCAGCAGTCCGCCCACAGTGGGACCGAGGGCCGCAACGGATTGACTGCACAGGACGAGCGTCAACAACGCCGATTTCGGATCGCTCCGGTGACGATCGGCGTAGTCGCGAATGATCGTCATCGCGTTCGGAAAGTGGGTGGCCATCCCGATTCCGAGCAGTACATTTGCGGCGATGAGCCAGTTGATATCGGGCGCGAAGGACCCTACGACCGTCGCGACGCCGACGATCCCCAGACCCATCAAATAGATCCTCCGCGCTCCGAAGATCGTGCCGAGCTTTCCGCCGATCGGAGCGGAAACCGCTGTGGCGATATACATCCCGGAGATCAACCAGGATGCTCCCGCCGGCGAACCGAAGTGCGTGACGATAGCGACCATCGCCACCGCGATCATCGACGAGTTCAGCGGCTGTAGCACGCTCGCCGAGGACGCGGAGATACTGACCTTCGCCGGTACCGCCGCCCCGAGGGCTCTCTCTGTAGAACTCATCGAGCGAAGCAACTCACGCTCGATGTACGACCTTCGCCGAATCGGATGCGTCGGTCTCGTCGGTACGCCCCGGCACCGCGGAACTGGGCAGACCGTAGACTGACAACCGCAGATCGGTGTTCTTCGTTTCCGGCACAAGCCACACGCCAACCAGTCCGATGAGGCCGATTCCCGCCATCGCGTAGAAGGCAGGAGCGACCGGATTTCCGGTAGCGCTGATCAGTGCTGCTGCGATGAGCGGCGTGGTGCCACCGAAGAGAGCCACGGAGAGGTTGTACGAGATTCCATGGCCACGGCACCGAAGCGCCGTCGGAAAGATTTCGACCATTCCGGTGAACATCGCCGCTCCGTACATCGACAGGCCTATCGAGAGAAGTGCCTGTCCGACGAATGCGCCGGCTACCGTTCCTGACCCGGCAAGTGCGAACGCGGGATACGCGGCGACGAAGAGCCAGATCGCTCCGGCGTAGTACATCGGTTTGCGTCCGAGCCGATCGCACAGCTTTCCCATGACGGGAAGTAGTGCCGCGAGAACCATGATGGCCGCCATGTTCGAGAGCAACGCACTCGTGGCCGGTATACCTCCATGGCTGACCACGAAGGTGTACATGTAGCCGCTGAGCAGATAAGCGCCGATCGCGTACGGCGGCTGCAACAAGATGACCAGAAGCATGGACTTGCGCGTGCCGAAGGCTCCCCGCATCGCGCCGGACACCGTCCCCGCGTTCTCCGGAGTGTTCATCTTCTCGTACTCCGCTGCGGCCTCGACGAACTCGTCGGGATCCTCCAACGTCCGGCGCAGCACGTAACCTACGACGGCCACGACTCCACCGAGGATGAAGGGGATTCGCCATCCCCACGCTTCGAATGCTTCTTCTCCCAACGCCGACCGAAGGCCGAAGATGATCGCAGCCACCGCGGCCACAGGCCAATACGAGAACGACTTCACCGTCCCCATCCAGGACGCTCGTTTCGTCGCGGGAGCCGACTCCACGATGTAGCTCTCGACGCCTGTCGTCTCGCCTCCGATCGACAGTCCCTGCAGCAATCGACACAAGATCAGAATGAGTGTCGCGGCCAGGCCGATGGACTCGTAGGTGGGAATCATTCCGATGAGCATCGTTCCGACACCCATCAGCACGACGGTCCAGGACAAGACGGCAAGGCGGCCGAACTTGTCACCTACGTACCCGAAGAGTGCGCCGCCGAACGGCCTCGCAACGAATGAAAGTGCATACACGGCAAAGGTTCCCAGGATCGCAGCCGCTGGGTTTCCTGCCGGGAAGAAGTGAATCGCGATGGTCGGTGCCATCAGCGCGTACACCGAGTAATCGAACTGCGTACCGATCTCACCTATCGCCCCGCCGAGCTTCTTTCGACGGTCACTGTCTTTGTGCGACTCGGTCATTCGCTCTCCTTTTGTTCTGCGACGAGAACCCCTGCCGGCTCAGGGCCTCTTTGATTGCGGCACAGATGGGTTCGCGTGATGCAACGGACGGCACATCCAGATACATGCTGTATCACAAGGATCTGTATGTCAATAAGGACGTTAGGTAATTGTCATACGTTTTGCCATCAAGGGTATGAGGCACAGCAGGCGGGGTACAGAAAAGCCCGTGGTCACCCGATATTCGATCGAATACTGGGCGAGCAGGTGGGGTGAAACCGGTCGGACACGGACCGCAATTCGACGCGGCTGCGATTCGACGATCGGCACTGGGCTTCCGTCCACTGAACTGCCGGCATCGCAGTCGTGAGAACACCCTTTACGGGGATGCCGCTACATCGAAGGTCGGTGCCGAATCCATCGGCCCTGCAGAGGGTGTGCGTGCCCGGCGCCGTACGAGTCCCACGCCGTACGTGATGGACATCAGGCCGACACCGGCAGCGATGAAATACGGCGCGACGTTCGGATTGGCACCGACGGTGCTACCCACCACCAGCAAAATGGTCACCCACAACGCCGCGGCGGCAAAATTGCACAGCGCGAAAGTTCGGAACGACATCGGGGAGGCCGCCGCCAACCGCGGACCGAAGGTTCTGGTGCCACCGAACAGATGACTCGCAATGGAGGCGACAGTGGCATGGCGATCGAAACCACTCTGTGCCCGCCTGACAAACTTCGATGAAGACATACTGTTCGGGGGAAGGGGCATCGAACTCGCGCCACCACGACGGCGGCGTAGCAAGAAGGCTGTCTGCGCACCCCCGGACGACGCCACTACCATCACTACTGCCGCAACGATCGGATCCACGCGGCCGAGCCCGACGACCGACCCGACGATGAGCACGGTGCTGGTTCCGGGAAGGACGAGACCCACCAGCAGCGCAGACTCCGCTAACAGGACAACCCCGGCTGCACCGAGAAGATACGGCGCACAGACTCCGGCCAGGCAGGCGAGAACAAGTCCGATATCGGGCACGGGCCCCAACCTTCCAGTTGCGTACGAGTAGCGGAGTACGAGGCATCGAGCGCTACCTCGCAGTGCTGCCGGTTATAGACGTCACCGCACTGGCCAGTCGGAGCGCTCAGCATGGACGGCGGATTTCGAAGACCAATCAATCCACGATGCGCGAGCTGAACCCGTCGAATTCGTGACAGGACCAGCATTGCACGCGAACCCCAAATATGCGACGTTGCGACGGCGCCCCCGCGAAAGGTGTACAGATAGGGCATCGTTCATTGCCGCAACTGGCTCTACGCTCAGCTCATGGACAACAAAGCGGAGGTACGCGAGTTCTTGATGACCCGCCGAGCAAAGGTCTCGCCGGACGATGCGGGCATAACAGGCGGTGGGAACAGGCGTGTGGCCGGTCTGCGACGTAGCGAAGTTGCTGCTCTCGCCGGTTTGTCCGTCGAGTACTATGCCCGCATCGAGCGCGGCGCGATCGGCGGCGCGTCGTCCTCCGTACTCGACGCGCTATCGCGCGCATTGCGACTCGACGATACCGAGCACGCACACCTTCTCGACCTTGCGCGTGCTGCGGATGGCGTCCCCACGTCCGGACGCCCACGCCGAAAGACCGTGCGCGCCGCTGCCCCTCGGATAAGCCTCCAGTGGGCACTGGATTCGATTACCGACGGCGTTGCTTTCGTACGCAATCAGCGACAGGATCTTCTCGCCACGAACAATCTGGGCAAAGCGTTCTACGCGCCGATCATCGGAGACGGTGGGCGAGTTCCAAATCTTGCACGTTTCCAGTTCTTGGACCCGGTATCCCGCGAGTTCTACCCCGATTGGGATGCATTTGCTCAGATGTGCGTGTCGATCATGCGAGCCGAAGCCGGGCGCGATCCACACGATAAGGGGCTGCAAGATCTGGTGGGAGAACTCTCGACACGAGACGAGACGTTCCGAACATTATGGGGCGCACACAACGTTCGCTCGCACGGCGCTGGTAAGAAGCGCTTCAATCACCCCATCGTCGGCGAGGTTCATCTCGCCTACGAGGAACTCGTCATCACCGCTGATCCCGGTTCCATCCTGATGGTCTACACAGCGGAACCAGGTTCTCCGAGCGCCGAACGACTGCACCTCCTCGGCTCTTGGGCCGCCGAACACAGCCCGAGCAGTGGTCAGTCCTGAGGTAGCTTGTCTAGACGCTGCCTGAATTCGTATCCAGCTTTGCCGCAACGAAATCGGATCGGTACAGTTGTTCCCTTGGCCACTCGGCGACCTATCGTAGAGAACCGCGTCGTGCACCCGCCCTGCGACTGTAGGACGGGTGCACCGACAGATCTCGTAACGTCAGTGGGCGATTCAGTCCGATCGAGTAACGGTCACCGTCACGCTGCCATCGATCGCGCCGACAATGTCGGGTCCGGTCTCGTCCATGCTCCCCAGGATGACAATCCCTGGGAAGTAGCTCTGGTCACCGTAGTAGAGCACGAAATCGTTCCCCGGGGCATAGTACCCGATGTCACCCGGATTCGGGTCCGCCCCCGAAGGTGAACCCTCGGTTGTCAATTCGGCAGGCAGCGGCCCGGTCTTTTCCACAGAACCGTGATCGGCCATGGGGATTGTCAAAGGAAGCTGAGCCAGCAGGTCGCGGCTCGACGCGCTGCCGTTCAGCGTTCCACTCACCGTTCTGTCGCCTACCTGAATTTCGACGCGCATGGATTCTCCATTCTCTGTCGTGACGCTCTCCTCGCTGGTCGTCGCAGCATCCGCGGTCCGTGACCGGTCAGAAGCTCCCGACGGTGCAACGTCAGTGGCATCGGTTCCCCCGGAGCAGGACGCAAGTGCAAGGACGCACATCAGTCCGACCGCGGACGACACCCCGCGCATTCTGGATCGGTCCCCGGTTGTCGTGCCCGCCTCCCTCACGAGCTGGAGTGACGTTCGTAGGTCACACGAAACCCGTCGGCCGGATCACTCGGCGTCAGGACCAACGTGTCGCCATCGACCTCGAAGTTTCGATCGAGTGACTGCCCGATCAAATCGCGCGCCAACGCCGATTCGACTGTGATGGTGAATGTTCCGGCATCCGAATCTATGGTCAGGTCGCCGTAGAACGCCTCGTATCCCTGCACCGTCAGAGCCGTGTCAGGCGCCTCGGTGTCCGGATTCATGGCCTGGACTGACACGGTGTCACTGGTGAAGGTGATCTGTCCCGAATACGGAACCGTCTGTAGATCACCCTCGGTGCCGACCTCGAGCGAGGTCATGCGCCACTCTCCGATCAGAGGGTCGCTACCCGCACCGTCCGAGCTCTGGGAACACGCGACGACCGAACCCATCAACCCCAATGTGACGGCCCCGGTGAGTATTTGCTTCTTCATTGTCCTACCTCGAGTGTGAGAAACGTTGTCCCTCCACACGGTAGGTGTACAAATCGGGCATTGGGAGTCCCTGCCAGGGCACCTATCGCAATCTTCGGGCCGCTCACGCACCGACCGATCAGTCTGTAAAGGCCGGCCGCGCGGGACATTCGAGCGCCGGTTTAATCGGTCCGGTGCGGTCAATGGATTGATATCCGGCGGCATCGGACCACCGTCGCCAGCGACCGCCCCGTCCGGCAGCCGGATGCCGGACATGCCTCCGCGCCGATACGTGCAAGTTCCAACTAGCGGTTGACGAAAGCACCGGATCGACTACGCGCCGTGGCCAGTAAACTCCTAGAGCAATCGAGACATCCGCACCGTTGCCCGTGACACGACCACCATCGTGTCCGCTCTCTCAGCCGGTACCAAGTCATCCTTCGCGAGAACAGCTCCGACATTTTCCTGCAGAACAGCGACCTGATTGCGCAGTCCGTTGCTGACGTCCTCCACGAGAGTCCTCCGTCCAAAACGCCGTTTCGAGACGCTCAAGCATTCCATCCATCGTGTCGGCGACAGAAGCACGTAGCTCGTCGCGCGGACCGCGCGCTTTCATTCGCCTCGACAGATCCCTTCCACTGAGATCGAGATCAGTGAAGCAGTGACCGAGCGATTGGCTGCCGAAGTAGCTCAGCGGCCCTCGTACTCGTCGTCGGTGATGTGTTCGGCCCAGGTCGTCGTAGTGGCGGGATCCTCGCCGTTCTGAAGCATGGCGATGTGCTCCATGTAGACGCCCGGAGCTGCGGCGTGCCAGTGCTCTTCACGGGGAGGGGTGTACAGAGTCTGCCCGGGGTGCACCTCGATGATGGTTCCGTCGCGGCTTCCGAATCGGGCAATTCCTTGCGTCACGCGCAGGTATTGGCCGTTCTCGTGGGAGTGCCATGCCGTGCGAGCGCCTGGGGCGAAACGAACCGTCGCGACGACCATGGTCTGACTCGACTCGTGCGGGAGCGCGATCGGATCCAGCCAGACATCACCGGCGAACTGGGCTGCGGGGTTCTTCGTGGTGGAAACTGGGGGTTCGATATTCACAATTTCACTTTCTATCGATCGAATCGTCCGAATGCTTTTGTAGCTCAGCCTTTTTCGGCATCATCCTGGTCGTCGAACATCTTCTTCACAACACCCATCGCCGCCATCCCCTTGGGCCAGCCAGAGTACAGCGTGACGTGCGTGATCGCCTCGATGAGCTCGTCTTGCGTGACGCCGTTCTCGATGGCGCGGCCGAGGTGGAACCCGAGCTGCTCGGTGTCACCGCCGGCCGTGAGCACAGCCACCGTGAGGAGGCTTCTGTCACGGGCGGCGAGTTCGGTCCTGTTCCAGACATCGGCAAAGAGCATGTCGTCGGTGAGTTCGGCGAGCTTCGGGGCGAATTCTCCGAAGATCGCCCGCCCACCTCCTACTTGCTTGGGTTGGTCTGTCACGGCGTTCCTTCCTGGGCGATGTCACCAGCATGGCGCGAAAGACCCGAGGAAGGAAGGCACTACCGAGGAGCGCACCGACAGGGCATCGTTCACTGCCGGGCCTAGATCCCGCTGCGCACCGAAGCGCCCTGCCGCCCGATCCAGACAGCTACGTCAATCGAAGACGAAAACGCCCTTACCTATTTCACGTCGATCGAACAGCCGGTATGCACGTTCAGCTTCCGAAATCCGGAACTCGTCTGTGAACAGTGCCTCGATGTCGAGGCCACGCTCCGCCACGAACGCTGCGCACTCCTCTTGGAGGTTCTTGCTGAACGTGAGCGACCCCACGATTGTCTTGTGAAGGTGAATCAGTTCGTCACTGCTTATCTCCAAGGGTCCGAAAACACCTACCATGCACGCAGTCCCCCACTGCCGAATGGAAAGGACTGCTTGTTGTCGCACGGTCGCGTTGGCGCTGCACTCGATAGACTTGTCTGCACCTTCGCCGTCGCTGGTAAGTGCACGAACGGCGTCAACCGCGTCCACTTCGGCGGAATTGATGGCGAAATCGGCACCAAACCGCTTCGCCATCTCTAGTCGTGCCGAATCGATATCCACAGCAATGACGCGAGCACCGAATGCTTTGGCCAGCAGTGTCGCACTCAACCCGACCGGACCCTGACCGAAGATCGCGACCGTGTCGGTAGCGTTCAAATCGATCCTTTTGATTGCCGCGAATGCGGTACCCGTTCCGCACGAGATTGCAGCTCCGGTCTTGAACGACAACGATTCGGGCAGTTTGATCAGCGTGTGCGCAGGGACCTTCATGAAGTCAGCATGTCCGCCGTCACCGTTGAGACCCCCGTATACGATGCGGCCGTTCGGGCAATACTGCGTCCAGCCCGAGCGGCAATACCGACATGCGCGGCACCCGTCGTAGTGATGCACCATGACACGATCCCCCACCTGTGCCTCGGTGGGTCGAACCGCATTTCCTACCGACTCGACAACACCGCTCGGCTCATGACCTTCGATCACCTGTGCGTCCGCGGGCCGCTGCGGGCTGTGCAAGTGATGCAGGTCGCTACCGCACATACCGGAGGCCTTGACCCGAATTACCACTTCGTCCGGACCTGGCACTGGATCCGGTAGGCGACGAACCTCGATCTTGTTCTCGCCCAGAAAAACTACAGCATCCATTTCGTGGCTCCCCTGTGTGGTTTACGGTTCAGTGGCCGGTTCGCGTGCGTACGACCGACACGTCGGTATCCTTTGCCGGCCCAGAGTCGGCTTCTTGACCATCGCCGGACCGAGCCTCCTCGGCTATCTGGCTGAGAGCTTCTCGAGAAGTGTCGACGCGGGCAACGGCGTACATCAGGGTCGCGATCACATACAAGCCAGAAAGAGCCAGGATCACCCCGACGATTCCGAAGTGGGAGTACAACCAAAGAACGATGAACGGGGAGAAGATCAACCCCACACGACCGACGGTCTGAGTCAATCCGCCGCCCCGAAAACGGAAAGCGGTCGGAAAGAACTCAGGCACTGTGCCCAGACACATCGTCAAGAACGATGCAGCCATCGCGACCAGGATGAATCCGATGACAACGATCAGCGCAGGCTGCTGCATAAAGGGATAGATACCGGCGAAAATCGCAGCTAGCGTTCCGAAGATCACGATGCTGTTTCGACGACCGATGCGGTCCGCGATCAGAACACACAGCAACGGCCCCACGACATACCCGGACATGATCGCAGCGTTGAAGCCTAGTGATCGAGACACGGTAAGCCCCTGTTCGACGAAGAACGTGGGCATCCAACCCGTGATTACGTTGGAACCGAACAGGCAAATGACAGTGAGGAACAGCGCCATTGCCGTCCGTGCGACCACTGGTCGGGAGAACAACACCGTGATCGGCACCCACTCCGCCTTCTCGCTGACCGGGGTCGACGCCGCATTGGAGCTCGACGATGAGTCGATCAGGGTATTCGGGGTGCCGTTCTGCCTTTCGATCTCCTGCATGACCGCTTCGGCTTCCTCGTACCGCCCGCGTGACTCCAACCACCGCGGCGACTCCGGCATCGAACGGCGTAGCCACCACGCAACGAGCGCACCGACGCCCCCGATCACGAACATCGCGCGCCACGAGAATGTGGGAATTACCAACCAACCCAAGACAGCGGAAACTGTCACCCCCAGTCCGCCGAAGAAACCGAGGATTCCCAAATACCGACCACGACGAGCACGCGGAATGAATTCGGTGATCATTCCGTAGCAGATGACGTATTCGGCACCCATTCCTATACTCATGAGAAAGCGCAGGGCTATGAGAATTTCCATGTTGGGTGCCAATGCGGCACACAACGCCAACACCGCGAACAGACCCAGGTTGAACTGAAATGCGAAGCCTCGGCCGACACGGTCACTGAGCCAACCCGCAAACGCTGCTCCGATTGCCAGTCCCGCGAACGTGAACGACAAAAACAGAGAATTCAGTTGCAGCGTCGAAAATCCAGTCGGCAGCATCGAGGCAAGTACTGCAGCCGAAAGCTTGTTGTCGAACGCATCCCAGAACATTCCGAGCCCGACCAGAATGATCATGCGTCGATGAAACTTTCCCATCGGTAGGTTGTCGAGGCGTCTGCCCGCATCCACGCGTGTACTCACTGCCCCGCTCCCCTCAGCACCGGGTCGGTACCGAGACCGAGGAGCCACGCGCCTTGCATGGCTTGATCGACCGGACATGTTCGAAATTGGGTTTCCACAGCAACATACCTTTGGTTGGTGTTTCTATTTGTCGGACGCAAACCGATCGCCGGGTGGTCTTCGCCAACTCGTTCAGCAACACCATCCCGCCGACCGAATCCTGTTGCGAAGAGCACCATCGATCGAGAACCTGCAATCTTCCGCGATTCGTTCCTGATCGAACTCCGCAGCAGACAGATTCGCCGCACAGCGCGACCAACGACTACAACCTCTCCGCCGATACGCTCGGCAGAAACCGGCGCGATGTGGCACCTGGTCGCGTGCAATGTCATGGTCCTTCATGTTGTACGAATCACTCTGGGCTCGTTGACCATTAAGTCGTCACAGCTCGTTCATGTCCAATACCGAAAGCCGATTTGACATATAGATCAGAGCGATAATTAGCGGCGAACTACTGGTCGAGTGAGGTACCGAACGCAGCAGATGCGCTTCGCGTCCTCTATTTCGGTCGGTCACAGCCGCTGAATCGATGGATCTGTGGTGCCGACGGCCGACCGAGCACAAGGCTTGGCCGGCGATCACCCACACGCGCTTCAGCCACTTCCGAGTAAAGAAGTGCGGATTTACGTGCAGGCGTGCCGACCGGGTCCGCGCCCGACTTCTCGATCACCGGACGATTCACCCGAAGGCAACAGCTTCATTGCGAGGCTAATGCCGCACGTCCGTCTCGCACACGGTGGCATCGACATTGCTCGCTCGGCTGCATGGTGCATCCAGTCGCCATACTCGAGCGAGAACTCCTGCCGGACGTGCCATTGGAATACCGTCGAATTAGGCGTGGATGTACCCGCATGGTGCCAAGCAAGAAGGATTGCCCCGAAAGATGTTCAGCTGCTGAGCTTTCGAGTTTCGACTGCTGCTATTCGAGAGGCTGCAGCACCGACGCCACTGCAGGACTCAGCGGGTGAGGGTGCCAAGGGTCGCGACGGCGAATGCCTGGGCGGCGTGATCCCACTGCCCCAGCAAACCGAGCAGGTTCTCCCCGTCCGCACGATACGACGGCAACTCACGTTCCAGAATCTCCAGAACGCCAGTTCGCAGCTCCGTGTTGAAGTTGATTTTGCCAACGTTCATCGTTGTCGCCCTGACCAGATCGTCTGCGGGGATTCCCGACGCCCCGTGCAAGACGAGTGGTATCGAGGTGCGAGAAGCGACGTTGCGTAGAACGTCCCATCTCAACTGTGGATCGCCGCTGTATCGGCCGTGAACGTTGCCCACTGCAACGGCGAGTAGCTGAGCACCGGTCCGATCCACGAAGTCCGCGACCAACTCCGGATCAGTGAGGCGGGCATCGGACGCCTCGGTGCCGGACGCGACGTGAGCACGGTCCTCGTCGCCGGCAAGACCACCCAACTCTGCCTCCATCACGATGTTGGGGCCGATGAGCTCGCGTGCCGCTCGAACCAACGCAATGTTGTCCTCGTACGCCAGCGAAGAACCGTCTACAAGAACGGAATCGGCTCCCGCCGCCACGGCGGAGGCGATCATCTCCAAGTCTCCTGCGTGGTCCAACTGTATTGCGACAGGAACGCATGCTCCGTCTGCGAGACCTCGAAGCGCCGTTATCAGCCGGCGACCTTGCTCGGTCGCTGCCGATTTGGGGGCGACCAACAACGTCGTTCCGAAGCCGGAGGCCTCCGCAGCCGCAACAACGGCGAGCGCCGTCGTGAAGTCGTAACAGGTGAACGCCGGCACCGCCGACCCATGCGTCAGGCTTGTGGAGACCAGATCATCGAGTCGAGTACGCATCAGAGGACGCCTTCCCAAATCCCGGCAATCGAACCCGGTTTTAGACCTACCCGTAACTTCGTTCCGCGATAAGTGCTCACGCTTGCCCCTCGACTTCTTGGTGGAACTTGCTACTCAGCTTTCGAGTGACGTCGACCAGTGACAGATCGTCGCCGACGTTGCCAGGGAAGACGACGTACGGGATACCCCGGCCGGGCCCCTCGGCTGGCTCCCACAACGAGACAATGCCGGGCAGCATCGGCCCACGAACGATCGCGTGGCGGATCTCCATCCCGTGTGCAGCAACGTCGGAGGATGTAATGCCTCCTTTGGCGATGAGAAATCGAGGTGGGAAGGCTTCGAGGGTCCGCTTCACTACAGCAACCACCGCCGCCGAGACGGTACGAGCGATTTCCAGACTTGACGACGGGTCGTCGGTCTTGACGAGCGATCGGCAGGTGTGGACGATGACATCGCTGCCATGCAGGCCATCGACAACATCGGCGACGATAGCGTCGACATAAGGGTTGTCGAGCGCCTGGCGACCGGCAAGCAGTAGTTGCTCGACATCGATTTCGATGACACGAGCCGATCCATGAGCCGCTGTGAGGGCGTTGAGCTGACGTGTGGTGATAGCGACATGCGAGCCCACCACGATCAATCCGCCAGCGTCGGCGGAAGTGTTGCCCGCGTATACATCTTCCGAGACCAGTGCGGAACGAATCTCTTGGCCGATGCGTGCACGGACGAACGGCGGACCGACTCGGTAGAGCAACTTCTTTCCGCGGCGTTCGGCTTCCAGCAGTCCCAACGCCAGCGCTCGAAGGTCGTTCTCGGTGACGACGTCTGCGACGATCGGAGTCGAATTCGATGCAGGCTCGATTGCATCGGCGATAGCTTTGGCCGAGATGAGCGGGTCCTGCGCTGCCGCACCCGCTCGAATCACATTCAAATCCAGAACGATCACGGACTGTGCGGGAAGTCGACCGTCCGACTTCTCTTCGATGTACTCGGGCAACGACGAGTGTACGAAGCCGAAGCTGGCATCGTTGGCGAACTCCGTTTCCCCTACGGGAATCAGTTTTCCGGTCTCGGTGCCCGTAGCGCGCATGTAATGAACTCCACCGATGGTTATCCGCCCTGCGTCGGGAAACGCGGGTACCACCACAACGCCATCGGTGCCATCACCGGTTACTGCGGCCACGGTGGCGGCGATGACGTCGGGCTCAAGCGTAAAATGTCCACGCAGGGTCGAATCACCCCGACTGACGAACGACAGAGTCAAGTCTCCGCCGACGGTGGCCACTGCTGTCAGCGCGTTTCGTACCGCCTCCTCGTTCCGAGCAGCGGCCTCTGCCGGGCTCAGGCTGCGAGTGTTGGTCAGTACGTAGACGGCGGGCTTGGTTCCCTCGTCTCGAATGCGGTTGAAGGCCCAGTCGAAATCACTCGGTTCCCAGCTAGTGAGTACCGGTACGTCCCACACGGACTGAGTACCTGTGGGGTCATCGTCAAGAACGACCAACACGCGAGGACTATCTCCGTCGTGCGCAATGTTCTCCGACACTGTCGAGGCCGAAATAGCTACCTCGTCGGGAAAAGCTGACAACACTTCATGTTCGAGCAACACTGCGCACCCCATTGTGACGGTTAGTTCGGTTCCGAGACAGACCAACTGGAATCTGTCAGACGGCCAATTGAGAGACACGTTGAGCCAGGTAGCCAACACCCATCCGCGGACTGGACAACACCGTAACGCCGGTCCTTTCCTGCAATACCTCGGCGAGCCGGTTCATGGAAGCTTGCGCCAGGACGATCAAGTCGACCTTTTCGGCGAGGTTCGTCGCCTGCTCGATGATCAGCGCGTCATGCTTTTCGCGGTCTCCCGCCATCAGAACCGCGAAAGCGCCTTCGCACAACCGCTGCTCGATCTCCACATCGCGGCCGATCTCGACTGCCTTCTTTTCGATCAGATCGGAGGTAGGGCCCAGAGTGGTCGGCACCGTTGCCAGCACGCCGATCCGTCGACCGTCGCTGGCTGCTTGCAATGCCATTGCCTCGTCGATCTTGACCACGGGCGTCCCGACGTTCTGCGCAGCAACGTCCAAAGCCGGGCCGAGCGAAGAACACGCGGAAAAGATGATGTCGGCACCAGCGGCCTCTGCAGCCTGGGCAAGACGCGTCATTCGCACTTCACTGTTCGGCGAAATTCCCTGTTCACGAACAACTGTGGCCAAAACATCGGAGTCCACGAAATGCATCACCTCTGCACCGGGGATCAACTCGGCGATCAAGTCGTTGATCACAGGTTCGACGGAGACGAAAACGAAACTCGTGTGAAGAATTGCAATCTTTTTGGTCACGATATCCTCTTTCTTGGTGGCACCTGATTCTGACTCAGCGCGAAGTGGGCGAACAGTTCGTGGGACGACCAGCCATATCCACAGCTCGCGAGGCCAACACCGTGTCGCCCCAGCCAGCGGGCCGGCCGTGACCTCACCAGAAGCGAGATCGGACCGACGGTCGACGCGTTTGCGAAACGACAGGTCCGCGGATACGGGCGACTGCATGGGCGCAGTCCGATCGATGTTCGAGCGCGATGCCACGATTCCCTTCGCCTTGGACGTCCGGTAGGTCCACCACCATTAACAGTCATCGGCTATTCGATGTCCAATATCGGTTTGTGATCAGCCATATAGCCTGCCACTATCGACTCGTGATCTACATCACCGCGCAGGTCACGTCGGCCGGCCGCGCGTGATCGCTCAATTCCCTCGCGTACAACATGTTTGACGATCGACGTAGAGTGTAGTCGACCGCCGGGAATCAGCGCGGCCACAGCGCGCCTGACCGACGAGTATTCGACGCCCAGAGCAAGGATCGACATTGGCATCGGCATTGCAAGAACGAACCTGGACCATCCGTCTGCTGATTCTCGCTGTTTCGGCTTCCATCGCAGTGAGCATCATCTATCTCCCGCAGGCGCTAATGACCGCCATGGCAGCGTCGTTCGGTGTCTCGCCGTTGATCACCGGTGCAGTGGCAACCGCGGTGCAACTCGGTTACGCGATCGGAATATTCCTGTTCGTTCCACTTGCCGACCGAGTACATCCCCGGCGACACATCACGATTCAGTCGGCTGCACTCGGCGTGGCACTGGCATGTTGCGCCGTGATGCCCAACGTCGTTGCGCTCGCTGTCAGCTTCTTCGCGGTAGGGCTAGTAGCAAACATTGCGCAGGTCCTCATCCCGGTGGTGGGCAAATTAGCTCCAGGTGACAAACGCTCCACGGCGACCGGGACCATGGTCGGCGCTCTTCTGGTCGGGGTCTTCGGTGGCCGAATCGTCGCCGGCCTGCTGGTCGACTCGATCGGATGGCGGCTCGTCGTAGCTGGTTTCGCTGCGACGATCCTCTGCACCATCCCGGTTACCAGGCGAATTCTGAAGGTGCAGTGGGTAACTCCCGCCCCCGGCAGTAAGTACCGCACGCTTCTGGCAGACACTTTGAAGCTCACCGCGCGTAGTCCCGAACTCGTCGAATCCTCGTGCATACAATTTTTCGCGTTCGCGACGTTCAACATGTTCTGGACGGTCAGCGTGATACATCTGACGTCGGAGACCCACGGCTGGTCCGTGGCATCCGCGGGGCTCTTCGGACTGGTCGGGCTCGCTGCGGTTGTGTTCACCCCACTGTTCGGTCCAGTCATCGACCGATTCGGATCTCTTGCAGTGATCGGAGTGAGCCTACCGATCCTGTTGTGCGCGTGTGTATCTGTCGCATTCGACTCCAATCACATCGCACTGTTTGCCGTGTCGCTGTTCGTCGTGACAGCCTGCAACCAATCGCTGCAAGCGGCGAACCAGACGAGGGTGCTCTCTGCAAACGAACAGTACGAAGCGCGAGCCAACACCATGTTCATGGTCGCCGTCTTCGCGGGCGGTTCGACGGGCGCTGTCCTCGCACCTCTTGCGTACGGGCTCGGCCGCATGCCTGCCGTCGCGGTGATCGCAGCGATACTCATCGTGCTCGATATCGCAGTGTGGTCCGCGGTCCGCGCGCGTCACAAGCGACGCACCGCAGGCCCATCGAGCGATCTGGAGCTGGTCGACGAGTCGACCAGCTCCAGATAGTCCAATACGATTGACAGGCAGCTTATTTCAGTGGAAGGACCGGCCACCATCGGTCGCAAGCGCTGAGCCTGTGACGTATGACGACTCCGAGCTGGTCAAAAAGAGAATCGACCGAGCAATTTCGATCGGCTCAGCCAATCGGCCCAGCGCATAGTTCCCAACGTTGTTTCGGTGTCCGTCCGCCATCGCGGTGTCCACCATCCCAGGGCACACACTGTTGACTCGCACTGTCGGTGCAAGCTCTGCGGCGAGAACGCGGGTCAGGTTCAACACTCCGCCCTTGGAGGCGGCATATGCGGTGTATCCGGGAGCATTGGGTAGCAAACCTTGCGCTGACGCGATGTTCACAATCGTCGCGGTCTCCTCCTTCTGCAGCCAGGGGATACAACTACGCAGAACTATGTACGCACCGGTCAAATTGACCTCTAGCACGTGCCGCCAGTCACCCGCTGTGACATCGGATGCTAAGCCGCGAAACATAATTCCAGCGGCGTTGACTACACCGTCGATGCCGCCCAGCGCAGTGGCCGCCCGATCGACTGCGTCCGTGACCGCCTCCTCGTCCGTGATGTCGACTGCGTAACCGGTTCCGCCGGTGAGTTCGGCAGACTGCAGTACGCCATGTTCGTCACGATCCAGTAGCGCGAGCGAAGCACCCTCACTAGCGAAGAGCTGGGCAGTCGATTTTCCGATCCCCGACGCCGCGCCGGTCACAACGATTCTGCGCCCGAGCAGTCGTTGCCCAGGCGTCGTCAGATGAGCTTCCATGGTTTCCAAAGGCGTCATGATGCCGCGTCTCCCTCTTTCGTATTCCGATCTCAACAATCAACGAACCGACTCAGCGCATCACGAAAGCATTGGATGGTGCACCGTCGTCGGTGGAGATAACAATGCTTTTGGTATCGAGATATCCGTCCACGGCTTCGATTCCGTGTTCGCGACCCAAACCGGACTGTTTGGTACCGCCGAATGGAACCATGTAGCTGTACGTACGGTAGGTGTTCACCCACACGGTGCCGACGTCGAGGGCCTTCGACATTCGTAGCGCGCGCCCGACGTTTTCGGTCCACACGCCAGCCACGAGGCCATACGCCACGTCGTTACCGAGGGCGATCGCGTGCTTCTCGTCCTCGAATTCGATGATCGAAAGGATGGGGCCGAACACCTCCTCCTGCGCGATCCGCATGTCGTTAGTGACGTCTGTATAGATTGTCGGCTCGATGAACTGACCACCGGTTAGATCCGAGCCACTGGCCGGCTTTCCGCCGAGAAGGCAACGAGCGCCCTCGGCGTTCGCAATGTCGATGTAGTCCAGTACTTTTCGGTACTGCGGTGGCGTAGCGATGGGGCCCACATTGGTCAGTGGATCGTTCGGATCGCCGAGTCGGATGCTGCGGGCAATCTCCACCAACTTTTCAGTGAACGCGTCCTTGATGGAACTGTGGACGAGCAACCTCGACCCGGCGGAACACATCTGGCCCGAAGCACCGAAAATCCCCGAGACCACTCCTGTCGCAGCCTTGTCCAGATCCGCATCCTCGAACACGATGTTCGGTGATTTTCCGCCCAGTTCGAGCGACACGCGCTTCATCGTGCGGGCGGCGCTCTCGTATACCTGCGCCCCGGTCGTATCGGACCCGGTAAAGGTAATCTTCGCGACATTGGGATGTTCCACGAGCGCCGAGCCGACGTCCGGGCCGAGTCCTGTCACAACATTGAACACACCGGCAGGGAACCCGGCCTGCCTGGTCAGCTCGGCGAACTCCAATGTGCTGGCAGAAGCGAATTCCGACGGCTTCACGATCACTGTGCACCCGGCGGCCAGAGCCGGCGCACACTTGACCGCCGCGAACCACAGCGGCGAATTCCACGCAGTGAGAGCTGCGACAACCCCGATCGGCTCTCGGTACGTGAAAGCAACCGAATCGGACTTCTCTATGGGAATTGTAGATCCCTGAATTTTGTCAGCAAACCCGGCGTAGTAGTACCAAACCTCAGCAAGCGACGCCAACTGTCCGTTGACTTCAGCGAGAAGCTTTCCGTTGTCACGAACCTCGACGGCTGCCAAGTGAGCGGCGTTCGCGAGGACGAGATCACCCAACCGGCGCATGATCTTCCCGCGCGCCGATGCCGACATCGACGACCACGGTCCATCCGTCATCGCGCGGCGCGCTGCCGATACCGTCCGTGTGACATCGTTCTGATTACCGAGAGGGATCTGTGCCCACGCTTCACCTCGATAAGGATCGACGGTGTCGGTCCATTTCCCTCCGTCGGGGTCGACCCAATCTCCGTCGACGAACAGCTGATACTTCTTCATAGTCGGTTCCCTTCGTGCGATTTGTCATGCGAGAAATGCCCATGCGAGTTCGATCACAGCGCAGGTCGAGCTCCGGCTGCACCGTGCACTGTGGCGGCAACTCCGTCGGTCGTGTATTCGGCCAGCTCGATGTGACGGCCCTCGTCGAGATTGGACACCGCGTATACGGATCCGACAATCACTGCCAAAGTGAACACCATCACCAAGCTTGTGCCACCTACGGCGGCGAGAGCTGCTGCAACGAATGGTGCCGGGGCCGAGAAGATCAGGTTGGCGAACGTATGCGACATGGCAGCGCCTGAGAAGCGCACCTCGGTCGGAAACTGCTCCGCGAACAGTGCAGGCTGAGCGCCGCTGAGGAATTGAATGGAGCACAAGACCAAGGTCACTATCAAGCCTGTGACGAGTGCGTTCGCGCTGGCAAGGGTGAAGAAGAGCAAGATTCCGGCGAAGCAGCTTGCAAGTCCGATGTAGAAGACTTTTCTACGTCCGATGCGGTCACACACCCATCCACCGGCGATCGAGAAGAGGATCGATACGCCGTTGGCAGTCATCAGGATCACGAACGCCGTCTGCGAGGACATCCCCGTCTCACTCGGAAGGTAGCTCAGCCCGTACACCGCGATCAAGTAGAAACTAAGTGACGAACCGCCCCAGGCCAGAGTCAGCATGAACACCTTGCGGGGGTGCGTCTTCAAGACCGACAGTCCGGCACTGCGCGACTTCTCGATCTTTTGCTCGACAGTACTGTTGACGACGAACGCCGGGGTTTCCTCGAGCTTCGTTCGAATGAAGACAGCTACGACGACGATGAGGATGCTGCCGAGGAACGGCACCCGCCAACCCCACGACTCGAATTGCTCCTGGCTGAGTGTTGCACTGAGAACGACCAAGGCGAGGTTCGCGAGTACCTGACTGACCGGCGAGCCAACGATGATGAACGAGCCCAGTAGTCCTCGCCGGCTCTTGTCGCCGTGTTCCATCGTCATGAGTTGGTTTCCGATGGCTTCGCCGCCCAACGAGAATCCTTGAACGAACCTGAGACCCACGAGCACAGCGGCAATACCGAACCCCTGTCCCGTCGGCAAAAAACCTATCAGGATCGACGAGCCGCCCATGAGAATCAGCGTGGCGAACAAAACGGGCTTACGCCCATGTCGATCACCGAGATGGCCGAATACCACCGCACCTACCGGTCGTGCGACGAACCCGACGCCGAACGTCGCGAACGACGCCAGGAGCGCACCAGTGGACCCCAGACTGTGGAAGAACAGGACCGGGAACAGTGTTGCGGCGAGAGCGCCGTACACGGCAAAATCGAAATACTCCAGAGCAGACCCCAGCGTGCCACTCACGACGGCGCGAGTCTCCATCGTTCTGGGATGCGTACGCGCGGCCGGGATAGGAACCGCCGACTCCGGTTGACTACCTGTGGTCACTTCATTCTCCGAATCTCTCCATTGAGTCGCCAGGCGGTCACTGCGGTGGACCGGGGCCTGAACGTCCCGATGCGGAATAGCTGATCAGGTTTTGGTATCGATGTTGCTTCGATCACAACTCCCCTGATCCCATTAACCCCTGTCCGTAGACCCACGTCCAATACCGACATCCGAACACCCAGATAGCCACTTCCTATTGCCCGCGTATCTTCGCGATGCTTCTTGACCCGACGTTTCATATATGAAACTATTCGGAAATCACGACGACTACCGCGAAAGTTGGGCTAGGAAATTGAGCGCAGAAGCACAGGATCAGAAGTACCGAGCGCCCGCCCTGGCGAAGGGTCTCGACATTCTCGAGCTTCTCGCTTCAACCGAAGACGGTCTTGCTCAGGCCGAAATCGGTAAGCAACTGGGAAGAACGACATCTGAGATCTTCCGAGTTCTGATGGTGCTGCGCGAGCGAGACTACGTCCAGGTCGATGAAGCCGACCGATACCGACTGACGACAAAGTTGTTCGAGATGGCGCACCGCACCCCTACCATTCAGCGTCTCACTGCAATTGCAGGGAGCGAGATGCAAAAGCTTGCCAATCGTATCGGCCAGAGCATTCACCTCTGCATCCTTCATTCTGGTCAATTACTCGTCGTCGCTCAGGTCGATTGCCCCGATACCAACGTGCACACCGTTCGGCTGGGTGCGCTCATTCCGATCGATAATTCCGCATCCGGCCGGGTACTTGCCTCGCAAATGGATCCCGGCGACCTCGAAATTTTACTTACCCTTGCCGGGCCCGGTGACAATGACCAACGCACCAGGTTTCTAGCAGATCTCGCCCAGGTACGGGCAGCAGGCTATTGTCAAGGCAGATCCCTTACGATCGAAGGTATCACCAACATTTCTGCACCTGTCTTCGACTTCACCGGCAATGCCGTGGCTGCGATGACTACCCCGTTCATACACCGACTGACGGGAACCGGAAATGTAGATCCAGACCATGCTCGGTCGTTGTTGGTACAGACTTGCGAAAGCCTTTCCCGCAGAATGGGAGCTGGAGCAAGCTGGAAACACTGACCTTTAATCGGATACCGATTCAACTAAATCCGCTCACCTCCGCTGCGCCTTTTCGATCCGGTTACTGCGCGAGGAGTCTCGCTGCGGAACCTTGACGAAAAGCAATAGAACGAAGGCGAGAGATAGTGCAACCAACGGGACGCTCATTCCGACGATGATGTCGCCGGGGGTCGCGATCTTACCGATGAGGAACGGTCCGAAAAATCCGCCTGCGGAGGCGAGCGAGTTTATCACTGCAATACCGACAACGGCTTGGCGCTTGGTCAGAACCTCGCTGATCAAGGCCCAATACGTCGGAATGTTCCCGATGACGCCGCATGCAAGCAGTATCAATCCGATCATCCCCAACAGCGGCGAGTCTCGGAAGACACCCGTTGTGACAAGACCTACTATCGCAGTGGCAAAGCAGAGCAGAACAATCGGCTTTCGTCGACCGCTAATATCGGCGTACCGAACCAAGAGCAACATCACGATGGCACCGCAGACGTACGGAATAGCTCCGTAAATTCCGATGCTGGTGGGTGAATATTGCGGATTCAGCTGGGACACAACCTGCGGGAGAAAGAACGTCATGCCGTACGTGGCAACTCCGGCAAGGGCATTGATGAGTCCGAGGTAGAGAACCTTGCGATTCTTCAGTGTCTTGAGCTCGCTCGAGTGCTCCTGATCGTCGTCCGGCATTGCCGCGTACTCGTCCGCAATCGAAGTCTCCAGCCAATTTTTCTCATCGTCGTTGAGCCACTTCGCTTTGTTCGGACGGTCCGCCAACGTCAGCAAGATCCACACTCCGAGCAGTACGGGGGGCAAACCTTGCAGAATGAAGATCCAGCGCCACGAACTGAGCCCGAACCATTCGACGTGATCGAGAATTAGCCCACCGCTGAGGCTACCGACGATGAGGGCGAACGGCATTGCAAGTGCCATCACACCTATCGCGCGGCCGCGATCGTTGTTGAGGAACCAAAACGTCAAAAACAGAATCAGCCCCGGGAACAACCCCGCTTCAGCGATGCCGAGCAAAATTCGTGCGACGTACAGTTGGGTAACGGAGTGTACAAATCCGGTTGCAACAGTGACCAAGCCCCAGGTAATCGCGATCCGCGCCAGCCATACCCTCGCACCGACCCGAGCAAGGATGATATTGCTCGGAACTTCCAAGAGCACGTAAGCGAGAAAGAAAATTGCCGCAATTGCACCGTAGGTTGCCACATCGATGCCGAGCTCACTACCCATCGTGAGTTGGGCATAGCTGATCGATGAACGATCCATATAGTTGAACGCATACAGCAGAAAGACAATCGGCAGGATCGTCTTGCGTACTTTTCTGACAACGGCCTTGCCGTCGACCGGCGAACTTACCGGCTGAGGATTTGAAGTCACCGCGCTACCTCCATCTTGATTGGACCAGAATGGTTTGAACAGGAATTTAGGAAATCAATACTTCTACGACAACGACCGCTCAGCGAACGAGCTCGATGATTTCGGTCAGGTTGTTGCACTCCTCCAACCCCCAGAGCAGGGTCGTCACGCGGTCGATGTCATCCGTCGGTAATGGCCGAATAGACACACGTGCACAGTCATCGAACTTCTTGGCCAGCTCTTCTACAGTCATCGGTCGCTCCGGCGTGCCTGGAACATCGGAACCCCGGCGGGTAAAGATTTGTCCGTTACGAAGTTGCACCTCAACTTTGCCATCCGGCAATTTCAGATCCCAGTTGAGTTCGGCATCCTGTACCGGAACCACCTTGCTCGCCACCGAAAGGACTTCAGCATCTTTCAAAGTGTCAATAGAGAAGTCGGACAGAAGCATCGATCCCTTCACCAGTGCTACTGCGACTGTGAACGGTAGCGAGAACTTAGCGTCCATCATGGTTTGAGGTGCTTGTCGAGCGTGGAGTGGGAGAGCCATCCGTTCTGCGAAGTTGCCCACGTACACTCTGACCTCGGCGATGTCGGCAGCGTCGAAGGGGTTTTCGCGTACCAGCTCGATTGCGGCATGAATGTATGTGTGCGCGTTTCCGACCGCTGGCCAGTACTTGTACGTCATGCCTTCGCTCAGGTAGTCGACTCCCAGGCCCGCAAGCATTTTCGCACGGTCGAAATTGCCACCGAAGTAGACATTGAAAATTCCGGCCTCCCCCTCGAAGAGGTTCTGCATTCCATGCATACCCTTCCCTGCCAGGAGAGTTGCATTCACACAGCTTTGAGCAATGAATCCCGCGTACAGACCACGGACATCGCTACCGACACCGAATATCTGCTCCATGGTGCCGCCCGCGGTGAGGCTCGAGATGCCCAACGAGTGGGCTATTTGCTCTGCGGTCAGCCCCATCAAGGAGCCACAGGCGGCAGTGCCCGAGTACGTCCCGACGACACTCGACAGATTCCAGTCCATGTTCCATCCGACATTGCAACGGAGCCGGATGAACAACTCTTGCCCGATCGCCACCGCAGTGATGAGGTCCTTGCCGGTCACGGAGCCCTTGCGTTCGGCCAGAGCGAGGAGAGCCGGCACAAGTGAGCTGTCCGGGTGCGCACCCCACGGAGTCTGACTGTCGTAGTCGAGACCGTGTGCGAGAGTGCCGTTCGCGAAGGCCGCGGCCGCGGCGGGGACGCGGCCACCAAAGCCGAGGATGCTTGCTTCTTCCTTACCACCCGCATCGGTGACAAGCTCGACGATCGGTCTGACAGCGGGCTCCATTCCACTTGCGCCCAGAATTACTCCAATTGTGTCGAGAATGCTCTTCTTGGCGGCCTCGACCGCGCCAAGCGGCAAGTCCACATATCGGGTGTTTGCAGCGAACTCTGCAAGGTCCTGAGAGAGGTCACGATTCGTCATCGTCAGTTTTCTCCAATTAAGTGATTGGTGTTTTCGGGTTATCGGGGTGGCCGTTTCGACGGCAATGCAGATCTCGAAACAGCAGGCCGCCGATACAAAGTGTCGGTGGTGACCAAGCACCACCACTTCTGTGCCCCTAGAGGCAAGCGGTCTGTCCGCCGTCCACCGAAACGACTGAGCCCGTCATGAAGCTGGCGTCATCGCTGAGCAGAAAAACGATCGCCGCCGCAATTTCTTCGGGATAACCGATTCGACCAATTGGATGTTTTGCGTTGATCGATGCAGCCTTCACCGGGTCGTTCATCATGTAGTCGGTGAGCGGTGTTCTGGTCATTCCGGGGGCCACCGCATTGACGCGTATCCCTAACGGTCCCAACTCAGGGCACATCGATTTCGTGATTCCGGAGATCGCGAACTTAGACGCGACGTACGAGAGCCGGTTCGGCACACCGAGAATGCCTGCCCCTGAGGAGATATTCACGATCGCCCGCGGTCCCTGGGCGTCCTTCACGGCCAGCACGAAGGCCTGGCACATGTTTATTGTGCCGTCAAGATTGACAGACATGATCTTGCGATGCGCCTCAGGGTCAAGGTCGACGATTGTTCCTGCACCGGTGATTCCGGCGCAATTGACGAGCCCATTGATACCGCCGAGCTTCTGTCGCGTCGTGTCGAGAAGATTCACGGCTGCGGCGTGGTCGCAGACATCCAGCACCGCTCCGTGCACGCGGTCTGCGTTGGACACGTTGGCGATTGCCGCGTCTACCGCCTCCTGCGTCACGTCCACGACGACAACGGTCGCACCCTCGTCGATCAACCGAGCCGAGGTCGCGGCACCAATTCCGCTACCCGCGCCTGTCACAACGACAGTCCGTCCTTCAAATCGCAACATCACTCAATCTCCTACTGATCGGCAGAGGCGCTCAAGCTCACACCTGACGTTGGATGTGATGAGACGCACTTTCTTACATGAAAGAGCGTTTCATATATAGAGGATGCCGTCAAGGCCCGTGAACCCACCGGCTGGGGCGGTCGCTTCAGATCGAGAACCACGACCAGCGCCAGCAGGTCGACTGGGCAGAGGTCCCGCGCTTGCCGGCACTGGCGTTGTAGGGCAGCTCGTTTCGGCAAATCCGTCGGGGTCGACAACAATCGGCGAGTTCTCCTGGGGTTGGCATAAGCCGACTTCGGTCAGGCAACGATGACGATGCAGTTATGCGCCTGAACCACATCGAGGACCATCGGTGACGTCCGGTATTCACCCCAGCCCGGGTTACACGGCCTCGCTGACATTTCAAGCTGTCTCTCAACAACGCGAAGAATCCACAGCGACGGCCGCGAAGCCTCGGTCCGGGGTACGCATCCGGGCGAACCGGATCCGTTCTGCCCCGCCTCCCCCGGGAACACAGCGCAGCTGCGGGCGGACTCGAGCGGCGGTCGCAACGTGCCTGATACCTGCGAATATGCGTGTTGATTCACCCGGTTTCTCACGTCAGGTTCGGATGCCGCTCTGGTCACTGCGTAGCACTGGTGTGCGGCCGCGGTCGACGCCTCGGTCGAGAGGCCGATTCTTGTCGTTCGAGGAACTGGAGTTCATCGCCAACGGCGTTCGGGACGAGTGGACAATGCCCGCCATCGCGCCGCGCCTGGACCCAGCAGCGCCGATCCTGATTCGAGAATTCGAACAGCACAGCTATTCAGTGGTCCTCGCAAGGATCACCGGGCCCAGCGTGCTGCCCGTAAGTCAGTCACAACCCAAAATCTCGTAGCTGGCATCGACCAGCTGCTTCGGGAACGGGTGCAGGTGCTTCTCGAATGGAGAACTCGCCGAGCAGATCTCGGCGACATTGAGGAAGGAAGTTCCCCACTCGGCGAAGGTGCGTGCATCGCACGAAACGATCTACCGAACCCGCTATGGTCAAAGTGAAGCCGGAAGCCCAAGGAGCTGCGCAGGCAATCCCCTGACGGGCGAACCTGTGAAACTTACGCACGTGCGTACCACCGAGCGCGAATCCCGCGGATGCTCAACATCTCCGACCAGCCCGCCGATGTCGCCGATCGAAGCGTTCCCGGCCACTAGGAGGATGATCTGATCATCGAGACCAAGGGCGGGTCGACGATCTGGACGCAAGTGGTGATGTTTGTGTATTGCCCATCGCTTATTCGGCGTCGTGGGTCAATGATGCGATGAGGGCAAAGATCGCGGCACTGCCTGCGAACCTGGACCCTTCGCTTGGCAGGGATCAGGGTCGGGGAGATGGCCAGATATGCCGAGATCAAAATCGCCACGGGAGCGCAGATCCAGTTCTGCGATCCGCACTCCCCGTGGCAGAGGGGCACCCACGAGAACACCAACGGTCTGCTCCGTCAGTACGTCAAAAAGGTACCGACCTGTCAGCGCACGACCCCGAGCGATCCGACGTGGTCGCGGTCCTACTGAACCCCCGCACCCGCGCAGCCCTGGGATGGGCTACTCCGTTCGAGGAGCAGGAGAGACGAGGGCTCGTTGCGACCACCACATGAACGCGTCGCGCTTCCCGCACCAGATCGACGCGCCGGTCGTCAGTGGATTATCGGACAAAGCTTTCGCTGAAGAATTGTGAAATCTTGTCGAACGGGATGAGGTCTGTGCGATCGTAAAAGTCGATGTGTCGAGCGCCAGGGACCACGACAAGCTCCTTCGGCTCGGCAGCCTGCTCGTAGACTGTGTCACTGAAGTATCGAGAGTGAGCATGCTCGCCTGTGATCAACAGGATCGGCCGCGGCGAGATGTCCGGCAAATGAGCCAACGCGCCAAAGTTGATGTGCGAGGGACTACTTGTGACAGTGAATCCGCCGATCGACCGAGGGTGGCGACCGCGGTCGGTCACGTAGTACTCGTGGAATTCCGCCGTGACCGGATCGACGGCGTCGGGATTGAACTCGGAGGGAAAGACCGGCGTCAGCGCCGGCTCACCTGAATCTACGTCCAACCAGCGCTGCGCGGCGATGGCTTGCAGTGCTGCCCGACGCTCCTGGTCGGTTTGGGAGTCGAGCCATCCGCCTCGCGCGATGCGGTTGATGTCGTATAACGCGGAAGTTGCAACAGCTTTGATTCGAGGGTCGACCTGGGCTGCGTTCAGCGCGAAGCCCCCACTTCCGCAAATGCCGACAGCACCGATTCGGTTGCGGTCGACGTAGCCGAGCGATCCCAGATAGTCGACTCCTGCACTGAAATCCTCAGCAAAGATTTCGGCCGACGACGCGTGCCGTGATTCACCGCCGCTTTCCCCATTGAAGGAGGGATCGAATGCAAGGGCGACGAACCCGCGTCTGGCGAGTTCATTGGCGTACACACCGGGGCTCTGCTCTTTCACTCCACCATAAGGCGGTCCGATCACGATTGCCGATTGCGGAACCGACCTGTCGACGTCCTTCGGCGTGTACAGGTCGGCGGCGATGACGATCCCGTATCGGTTCTTGTACCGAACGGGAGTTCGCGTGACCTCGGTCGATGGAGAGAACGTGAGATCGCCTTCTTCTTGTGCCATGGCGACTAGAGCTCCTTCTTGATCGGGTTCCGATCAGCCAGACCCGACTGACCAGCGATAGTGAACGTGCAAGCGTGGTTTCGAGTGGGGAGGCAGGCCGGGACTACGGGGGGGTGCCCGACACACCCCGCTGATACGAAGCTCGCCGTGTTGTGGACAGGTGGACGAGGTAGAAAACAGATTTGCCGTGCAGAGCTTTCTGACGACACGGCGGGCTCGTTTAGGCTCCGAGGACGTTGACTCCGTGCTGGTGCGGGGCTACGCCGCGACGAGGTCGCAGTCTCGGCTGGGGTGAGGATCGAGTGGCATAGCCGGCTGGAAAGTGCACACATGAACCGTATGTCGGATGAAGCAGATGTCTACCGATCGATGAAGTTGACGCTAATATCCCGACAGAATTCCTCGCCGAGGCGGACCGTTATTAGGTCACGGCGTCCGCATCATTCCTGCGGACCGTTCCGGATTGCTTGACATCGATTGTCCACGTTCCAGACGCATACGAACCTACCCGCACATGATCATCGTCCAGGACCAGAATATCCCCGCCTTGCATTAGGCGAACGAGGCATGTCATCGGGTAGCAGTCTGCTGCCCCATCGCTGATCACGTGGATACAGCTGCGGTTCGGACCCGAGCCGTAACGCAGTGAGACCTGACAGTCTTCTGCGATCGTTCCTCTCGTGTTCGTGGTCATTCAGCTGCTTTCGAGATCGTGTGAGTATCGGCTGACGGTCGGAGATCGGACTTCCAAGAACGACCTCGGACCAATTTGACAGCTTTCCTAGAGCCAAGTCCAGTATCGAAAGGCAATACGACTTATAGGCAAAAAGAGTAACTTCTCCTTGACGTCGGTCTCCGTGCGGTGCTGCAGGATAGAGTCCGCTGTGCAACGGCAGCTTCACCTTGCGCCCGAAGGGGGTGGGACCATCGGACCGAGGTCTCCATCGGGAGCCACATCCAGGTCCATCAGCACTGGGGCGTGGTCGCTGGGTCGTGATCCTTTTCGGGCACCGCGATCTACCCAGGCCGCACACACGCGTTGTGCCACAGGAGCACCCGACAGGATGATGTCGTAACGCACCCCAAGATTCTTGTGAAACATTCCGGCTCGATAATCCCAATAGGTGAACACACGCTCGTCAGGCCACCGCTGACGTACCACATCGTGCAACCCCAAAGACGTCAGTCGCAGAGCGACAGCGGCTTCTTCTTCGGTAGCCGCCACGCCGACCTCGAAGGCCTCGGGTCCGTACACATCAAGCAGAGACGGCGAGACATTCAGGTTGCCTGCCAGCACCACCGTATCCGGACCAGCTGCAACCAGTTCGCACAAGGCAGCCAGCCATTCGAGCCTGTAACGATGTTTGGGAGACGCATCGCCAGGCCCGCTGGGAACGTACAGAGAATGAAAGCTCACCCCGGCACACGTAGCCATGACGGCCCTACCTTGCGAACCCGCCAATCCCGATGCAACGTCATCGAGTCCGACACGAGAGAGGAGGGCTACGCCGTTTCGCCCACCCTCCCCTGTATGCGAGTACCCGTATCCACGTTCAGACAAATCGACGTCGAGCAAATTTGCAAAATCAGTATCCGAGACCTTGGTTTCCTGCAAGCAAACTACATCGGGTCGCCGCAAATCGAGCCAATCGACGAACTGAGTTCGTCGTTGCCTGATGGAATTGACGTTCCATGTGCTCACACGAATTTCTGTTCACCTCACCAAAGTTGCATTGCCGTCTTCTCGTCGAGTTGATGGGTGAACCCTAGTGCGGCGCGCCTGAAGTAGTTGGGCGGTTTTGTTTGGTTGAATTACTCATGCGCGCCGCACCGTTGTTGATCGCCGATTCCGACCGTGCCCAGCTCGAGAA